>NZ_JBPQTV010000353.1:0-6409 GCF_051386515.1 Streptomyces sp. URMC 123
GTCCCAACGCTCCCGACTCGCGGCTGTGGGCCCCCACCCCCGCGCCCGAGCCGGAGGGCCCCTCCAGGCGGCTCCCGTACGGCGACGACCCGGCCACCACCCAGTTCGTCGGCGTGGACGACCTGGTGAGCCACGCCTCCGAGGACCGGACGGCACAGCGTCCCGACGCGTTCGCGCACCTGCTGCGGGACCAGCGCCCGTACGACCCGCAGCAGCCCGCGTACGGCCGCTCCGAGGGCCCTCAGGCGCCGTACGAGGCCCCCCGGGCGCCGTACTCCTCGCCGTACCCGCCGCAGGCGCACCCGCAGCACCCGCAGCACCCGCAGCAGTCACAGCAGCCTCCGCAGCCACACCAGCCCCGGCACGCGCGGGAACCGCAGCAGCCGCAGCACGCACAACAGCCACAGCAGCCCCGTTACGACTACGGACAGCAGCATCAGCGGCACGAGCGGCCCCAGCAGCCGTACGACCGCGACGCGGCCGCCCCCTGGCCCGGCCCGCAGCAGCGCGTCCCCGGGCCCGGCAACGGCGCCCAGGGGCCCGGCAGTGGCGTGCCGGGGCCCGGCGTGCCCGATCCCGTACCCGCGCCCGTGCCCGAGCCCTTCCCGGCCGCCTCCGAACCGCCGGCCGAGCCGCAGCCGGCCGCGTCCTCCGGTGGCCGCGCCGCAGGACTGCTGAAGTCCAGCGCGCTGATGGCGGCCGGCACGATGGTGTCCCGGCTCACCGGCTTCGCCAAGTCGGCGCTGATCGTCGCCGCGCTGGGCGTGGCGACCCTGGGCGACTCGTACAACGTCGCCACCCTCCTGCCGAACATGATCTTCTTCCTGACCGTCGGCGGCGGCCTGAACTCCGTGTTCGTGCCGCAGCTGGTGCGGGCCATGAAGGAGGACGACGACGGCGGAGAGGCGTACGCCAACCGCCTGCTGACCCTGGTGGCCGTCATCCTCGGCGCCCTGGTGCTCGCGGCGACCTTCGCGGCCCCCCTGCTGGTCCGCATGGTGTCCGCGCCCATCGCGAGCAACCCGGCGGCCAACGAGGTCACCGTCACCTTCGTGCGGTACTGCCTGCCCACCATCTTCTTCATGGGCATCCACGTGGTGATGGGTCAGATCCTCAACGCGCGCGGTCGCTTCGGCGCGATGATGTGGACCCCGGTCCTCAACAACATCGTCGTCATCACGACGTTCGCCCTGTTCCTGTGGGTCTACGGCACCGCCGGCAGCAACGACATGGGCGTCGCCACCATCCCCGACGAGGGCGTGCGCCTGCTCGGCGTGGGCACCCTGCTGGGCCTGGTGGTGCAGGCGCTGGCGATGATCCCGTATCTGCGCGAGGCCGGCTTCAAGGTCCGCCCCCGCTTCGACTGGCGCGGCCACGGCCTGGGCAAGGCCGCCAAACTCGCCCGGTGGACCGTACTGTTCGTCTTCGCCAACCAGGCCGGCGTCATCGTCGTGACCCAGCTGGCCACCTCGGCGGGACTGACCGCCGAGCACCACGGCCACCCGGGCACGGGCATCGCCGCCTATATGAACGCCCAATTGATCTGGAACATGCCGCAGGCCATCATCACCGTCTCGGTGATGGCCGCCCTGCTGCCCCGGATCTCCCGCGCGGCCAGCGACGGCGACCACGGCGCGGTGCGCGACGACATCTCGCAGGGCCTGCGCAACTCCGCGGTGGCGATCGTCCCGATCTCCTTCGGCTTCCTGGCCCTCGGCGTGCCCATGTGCACCCTGATCTACGGCGCTTCGGGCCTCGACCAGGCCCAGTCCATGGGCTACATGCTGATGGCGTTCGGCCTGGGGCTCATCCCGTTCTCGGTGCAGTACGTGGTGCTCCGCGGCTTCTACGCCTTCGAGGACACCCGCACCCCCTTCTACAACACGGTGATCGTCGCGGCCGTCAACGCCGCCACGGCCGCCGCCTGCTTCCTGCTGCTGCCCGCCCACCGGGCCGTGCTGGGCATGGCCGCCTGCTACGGCCTCGCCTACGCCATCGGCGTCGGCGTCGCCTGGCGGCGCCTCAGCAAGCGCCTGGGCGGCGACCTGGACGGCTCCCACGTACTGCGCACCTACGCCCGCCTGGCGGGCGCCAGCATCCCCGCCGCGATCGCCGCCGGCGCCGCCGCCTACGGTGTCAACCAGGCGCTGGGCTATGGCACGCTCGGCTCCCTCGCGGCCCTCTTCGGCGGCGCGATCGTGCTGCTCGGCGTCTTCTACCTGGCCGCCAAGCGCATGCGCGTCGAGGAGCTGACCGCGATGGTGGGCATGGTCCGCGGGCGGCTCGGCCGCTGAAGCACAACCTTCGCCCGCCGTCGCGTGTCGTGCATAGCGTCGGACTGTGGGCACAATTGTCTTTGCTGTGGTGCGAGAGCGTGCAACGGATGGGGAGGCAGGAACGACGGTGGCGGAACGGAGCACGGCTGCCGTCGACGTGGCCGACAGCGGCGGCGACAAGCCGCTGACCGCCCAGGCGGAGAAAGCCACGGCCGACGGGGCGGAGTCCCAACAGACAACCGGCGCGGGCGGTGACACCGCGCCTCCCGACCCGACCCCCGCCGCCCCCACGGATTCCCTCGGAGCGACCGGAAGCCGGAGCGCCATGGCCGACGCGGCACCCCCCGAACTGCACAGCGGCCACAAGCTCGCCAAGCGCTACCGGCTGGAGGAGTGCGTCACTCGTCTGGAGGGATTCAGCAGTTGGCGCGCGGTGGACGAGAAGCTGCGCCGCGCCGTGGGCATCCATGTGCTGCCCGCGGACCACCCCCGCTCCCGCCCGGTGCTCGCCGCGGCGCGCTCCGCCGCACTGCTCGGCGACCCCCGGTTCGTCCAGGTCCTCGACGCGGTCGAGGAGAACGAACTGGTCTACGTCGTCCACGAGTGGCTCCCCGACGCGACCGAACTCACCACGCTCCTCGCCTCCGGCCCCTTCGAGCCCTACGACGCCTACCAACTCGTCAGCCAGGTCTCCCAGGCCATGGCCTCCGCGCACCGCGAGGGCCTGTCCCACCTCCGGCTCACCCCGGGCTCCGTCCTGCGCACCGAGTCGGGCCAGTACCGCATCCGCGGGCTCGCCGTCATGGCGGCGCTGCGCGGCATCGGCTCCGACCACCCCCAGCGCACCGACACCGAGGCCATCGGCGCCCTGCTGTACGCGGCGCTGACCCACCGCTGGCCCTACGAGGGCGACGCCTACGGCCTGTCCGGGCTGCCCAAGGACGTCGGGCTGCTCCCCCCGGACCAGGTGCGGGCCGGGGTGCACCGCGGGCTCGCCGAGATCGCCATGCGCGCCCTGGCCGCCGGCGGCGCCGCCCCGCGCCACGACCAGCCCTGCGCCACGCCCGACGAGCTGGCCAAGGCGGTGTCCGCGCTGCCGCGCATCCGCCCGCCGGAGCCGTCCTTCGCCACCCCCACCTTCCAGCGCACCACCTACCAGCAGGGCGCGTACCGGCAGCCGGCCGGAACGTCGAGGATGCGGGCGGCCTCGGCCACGGGGTACCCCTGCATGTCGACCAGGACGAGGGCGGCCCGCTGCTCGGCTGGGAGCGTGTGGAGCGCCCGGAGCAGCTCGCGGTGGAGGTCGCCGCGCTCGGCGGGGGCGGCGGCCGACTCATGGGGTTCGAGGAGCTGCTCCAGCCGCTCGGTCTCGGCGACCGGGGAGGTCCGCCGGGAGGCCGCCTTGCGGGCCCGGTCGAGACAGGCGTTCACGGTGATCCGGTGCAGCCAGGTCGTGACCGCGGACTGGCCCCGGAAGGTGTGCGCCGCCCGGTAGGCGGAGACCAGGGCGTCCTGGACGGCGTCCGCCGCCTCCTCCCGGTCCCCCAGGGTGCGCAGGGCCACCGCCCACAACCGGTCGCGGTGGCGCCGCACGATCTCCGCGAAGGCGTCCGGGTCCCCCTCGACATGGCGGGCGAGGAGGTCCTCGTCGCCCGCCGCGCCGCGCTCGGCGTCGTCCACCGTCGGCCCCCTCCCCGTGCCCGGCCGCTTTTCGAAGGTTGTCAGCCGGTGAATGAGACGTCGGTGATGGCCTGCCGGTATCCCGCTCTGCCGTACTCCCCGCCGGGGGTGTAGGGCATCGCGGTGAGCCACACCAGGACGTACCGGGTCGCCACGGGCTCCTTGACCGCGAGGTCGGCCCGGGTGTCCGAGGTGGTGGTGGCGGCCAGCTTCTTCATGGAGCCCAGCTGGTCCGACGAGGACAGGCGGTCCGTCGCGTAGAGGGTGACGGTGGTGTGCGGGCCGCCGTAGCGCAGCGCTATGGAGGCCGCGGACACCTTGGTCTTCTCGCCGAGGTCGTAGACGATCCCCACGCCCTGTTTGAAGGCGGGGTTGAGGTCGGGCCCCTCGTTGAAGCCCTTGGTGACCCACGCGGTGTCCGGCTTGCCGTCGTAGGTGAGCTCCACCTGGTCGGTGTGCTGGGGGTTGCCGTCGGGGTAGTACTCGACGGCGTTGCGGATGGCCAGCGGCTTGGCGGGCTGGTCCTTGTTCTCGAGGTCGCCGCCCTTGGGCTGCGAGGTGCCGGGGTTGTCCTGCCGGTTGTCCTTCTTGAGCAGGGCGTCGGCGAGCTGCCAGCTGCCCAGCCCCAGCGCGGCGATGAGCAGGGCGGAGACCGTCCACTTCAGGGCGCGCCCGGTGCGCGTCTGGAGCGGGGGCGGCGGGGGCGCCGGCGGTTCGGGCGCCGTGCTGTCCCGGGGCGGCTCGGGCGCGGGGTGCGACGGTACGTCCACGGGGCCGGCGCCGCCACCCCCCGGGCTGCCCGCGACGGGTCCCGTCACGGGCCCGGTGACCGGCCCCGGCACCGGGCCGGGGAACGCCCCGCCGCCGAGGACGGGCCCGGCGATCGGCCCGAGGACGGCGGCCCCGCCCGGCACGGCCCCCGCCGGCGTCGCGCCGGCCGGGGAGGCGGCGGCCGACGGGGCGTCGGACACGGCCGCCACCGGGGCCAGATGGGCCAGCGCGTCACCGACGAACCGGGCGGGCGAGGCGGTCCCGGCCTCGCCGACGCCGCCGGGGTAGGCCCCGTCGACGCTCCCGGGGTCCGCCATCGTGTCAGCGGCGGCCGCGTCCGCGTCGTGCCCGGAGGAGGAGCTGGGCACGCCGGGCAGGGGCAGCAGCGTCCGCGGCGCGAAGGGCGTGGCACCGGCCAGGCTGAGCACGAGGCCGGTGGTGTAGAGGGCGCAGGCGGTGCCGACGGCCCAGCTGGCGCGGCGGACGTGCCGGGCGCGCCGGCCGCTGACGTCGACGAAGACGGGCCCCGAGCCGACGGCGGGCCCGGAGCCGGCGGGGGCGGCGACCACGGGCGTGGCGAGGGTGGTGGCGACCTCGTCGGAGCCCGCGGTTCCCGGAGATCCCGGAGACCCCGCAGTTGCCGGAGCCCCGGTGGCCGGAGGAGGCGCCACGGCCTGGGCGGTGCCCGTACGGGGGCCGGTGCCGGTGCCCGTACCGGAGCCGGCGTCGGACCCGGAGCCGGCGGACGGCCAGGACAGGACGTCGTCGTAGGGGCCGCCGCCCAGCGGGGCGGCCCGGAGCGGATCGAGGACGGGTTCGGGTGCTGCCGCGGGGTCGTCGGGCGCGGCTGACGCGCACGGTCCCGGCGGGTTGTGCCTGAAGCGCATGCGGCAACTTAACGCGCTGCTACCGGAGTTGGGGCGGCATCGGACCACTCGGTCGAATGATCAATTCAAATGATCAGATTCATGCGCGTCGGCGGCACGGCGCGGTCGCCGGCGTGACCGTTGCGGACCGTACGAGGTTGACGTCGCCGACGCATTCGCGGCAAAGGCCCCATCCGGGCCGGACGCTCATCGGAACGACATGTGGTTGTAGTGAACGCGACAATTCCCGGCCGTCCCCCGACACTGCAATGTCCGTCACCACACGTGCAGGGGAGAGGCAGATGGACCTCGCAACGCACCAGCAGGAACTCCGCGCCGCCGCCGCGCACCTCGGCCGCCGCCGCTTCCTCACCGTCACCGGCGCCGCCGCCGCGCTCGCCTTCGCCGTCAATCTGCCCGGCTCCGCGGGGGCCGCCGAGATCGACGGCCGCAGGGCCATCACGGACAACCCGTTCACGCTCGGCGTGGCCTCCGGCGACCCCGGGCCGCACTCCGTCGTGCTGTGGACCCGGCTCGCCCCGAAACCGTACGAGCCGGGCGGCGGACTGCCCCCCAACCCGATCACCACGCGCTGGGAGATCGCGCACGACGACAGATTCCGCCGGGTCGCGGCCACCGGAACCGCCACCGCGCACCCGGAGTTCGACCACACCCTGCACATCGAGGCGACCGGCCTGGAGAGCGACCGCGTCCACTACTACCGCTTCCGCGCCGGGGACTGGATCAGCCCCACCGGCCGCACCCGCACCGCGCCCGCCAGTACCCCGGCCAGCCGCTGCCCGCCCACTTCAACAG
>NZ_JBPQTV010000354.1:0-6398 GCF_051386515.1 Streptomyces sp. URMC 123
TGGACACCGTCTGTGCGGTCTGCATGCGCTGCGGTGACGTCACCTTCCGGGTGCCGGACGCGCCGGAGGTGCGGGCGCCGCGCCCTCCTCGGCGCCCGAGGTGCCGAAGCACAGGAAGGCGGGGTACGGGTGCGAGCCGGCGAGGCTCGCGTTGAGGGCGGCGACCGAGTCCGCCCCCCGGACGGCGGCGCGCCGCCACGCGGCGTTCTCGGGGCGGTCCGAGTCGTGCACGGACACCGCGGCGGCGACGGTGCGGGCGGGCCCGTCCAGGGCGTTGAGGAGGAGTTGATAGCGCGGGTCGTAGAGCGCGAGGTCGGCCAGCGGGCCGCTGTTGCAGGCGCTCAGCACCACCTCGGCGGCCGCCACCCGGTTCAGCGGCACCAGCTTGTCCTCGGGCTTGTAGCAGGGCAGCCCGTAGGCGCAGCGGGGGCCGAGGAGCTCCGGCTCGCGGGGGGCGGCCGGGTTGAGCCCGCAGATGGTGAACTCGCCGAGGTTGACGCTGTCGTCCTTGCCGTGGCCCTGGAAGACCACCCTGCGCCACCGCCGACCGAGGATCTCGGCCCGGATGTCGAGGCGTTCGAAGTCGCGGTCGTCGTAGACGCGCACGCCGTCGGTGGTGTCGCCGCCCGGCCGGTCGGTGTCGGTGAACAGCCCGAGCGCGGTGAGCGAGGCGCGCGGTACGGCGTACTGCTTGGCCACGTTCCAATGGACCGATACGGGGTCGCGCCCGCTCAGTACGGACAGCGACCGGTTCGCGGACCGGTAGGTGGACAGCAGCAGCGCGCGCAGGGGGTCGAGGCGCAGGCGCGCGTAGGCGGCCACGACGAGGAGCGTGCCGTCGCGCCGTCCGCTGTCGCCCGTACTGCCGTCGGGCCACCCGCCCCCGCCCCACAGGGCCTCCTCCGTGAGCCACGTCCGGGCGAGCGGCCGGGCCAGCTCCACGGTCGCCTCGAACAGGTCCTTATCACCGAGGACGACCCCGAAGTCCCGTACGGGCGGGCGCCGCAGGTCTCCGTAGAGCTGTTCGGCCAGCTCCATGCCGGCCGGCAGATCGGGGCGGCCGTCGATCAGTACGGGCACCGGGGCGCCACCGCGCTCCAGGAAGCCCCGGACCGCCTCGTCGAGATCCTCCCGTGCGGTGGGGCGAAAGAGACGGCCGGGAGCGGGCGCGCCGTCCGGTGCGCCCCCGGTGTCGTCGGTGGTGGTGGCAGAGCTCATCAGGAGGACTTCCTCGTGTGCGGTGGAGCGGACGTGTCGCGGGGGGCCGGGGGCGGCGGGGGAGCGCCCCGGCCGAGCACCCCGCGCGCGGCGAACGCCCCCAGCGCCGTCATGAGCGCGACGGCGAGCGCGACGGCGAAGACGCCGTGCGGGCCCAGCGGCCCGACGAGCAGGCCGCCGGCCTGCTGGCCCACCGCCTCCCCGGCGACGGTGGCCAGGGACGCCCAGGTGAACGCCTCGGTCAGCAGCCGGCCCTCGGCCAGCGAGCTCACCAGGGACATCTCGCTCGCCGAGACCAGCGCGATGGGCGCGCCGCCGAGGGCCAGGGCGAGCGCGAGCGTCAGCTCGGACGTGGCGAGCAGGGGCAGCGCCGTACCGGCGGCGTAGGCCAGCAGCAGCCACGGGAAGCGGCGGTGCACCGCGACGCCGGACCCGGCCCGCCCGAGCCACAGCGCGCCGATCGCGCTGCCGACGCCCCAGCAGGCGTAGACGAGGCCGGTGCGGCCCCTGCTGCCGTGGGCGTCGACGAACGCGGGGATGGCCAGGACGAGCAGGCCGATGGGCACGGCGGAGGCGGCCATGACCGCCAGCAGCGTCAGTACGGCACGGTCGCGCAGCGGACCCAGGAGGCCGCGCCCCGCGCCCCGGCCGCTGTCGGCGGCCCTCGCCCGTTCGGCGCGCTCCCGGTCCTCGGTCTCCCGGTCCTCGGTCTCCCGGGGCAGGGGCGTCAGGGCCAGTCCGAGGGCGCCGACGCCGCCGACCACGGCCACGGTCGTCACGGCCAGCCGCGCGGAACCGGTGACCATCAGCGCCGCCAGCATCAGGGGAGCGCCGATCACCAGCAGTTCGGTGAGCAGCGCCTCCCACAGATAGGCGGTCTCGCGCTCCTCGTCCTTCAGGGGCAGCCGCGCCCACAGGGAGCGCATACAGGCGTTGGCGGGCGGCAGAGCGGCGCCGGCGAGCAGCGCGAGCAGCAGTTGGGCGGGCTCCGCGGGTGCGGTGGCCCACACCAGGACGGACAGCGCCAGGGGGTAGACCAGGCCGGTCGCGGTGAGCACGGCCCGCCGGCCGCTGCGGTCCACCCGGCGCGCCACGGCCGGCCCGCCCACGGCCATGCCGAGGGTGTAGAGGGCGGAGACCAGCCCGGCTCGCGCGTAGTCGCCGCCCTGCTCCCGCACCACGAGCACCATGGCCAGGGACATCAGATAGACGGGCAGCCGGGAGACCACGCTCCACCAGGCCGGTCCGGCCACTCCGGGGCGCGTCAGCAGATGCCGGAAGCGGCGGGTCGTCGCGATCACCGTGCGCCCGCCCCCTCCCGGCAGCGGCGGCCGCGGGGAGGCGCGCCGTTCACATCGCCTCCCGGAAGGGGGGATGCGGCAGGAGGCCGCCGCAGGGGTCGCCGGCGCCGTACGGGCCCTCAGCGCCGTCCGGATCGCCGCCGTACGGGGCCCCGCCGCTTCCCGTCCCCCGGGCGCCGGCGTCCGGGACCAGCTCGATCGTGAACGCGTCGAGCACCCGGCGCATGCGGCTCTCCACCTCCGCGGCCGAGTCGCCCACCACATGGACGTAGCCGGAGGCGTTGTTCGAGGCTCGGCGGGCGCTCACCCGGTCGCCCGGCCGGACCCTGAGCACGGCCTCGATCACCCCGTCGAGCCGCAGCAGCTCCGCGCGGGAGGTGATCCGTACGACGCGCCCGGACCCGGGCAGCGGCAGCAGCAGATCGCCCACGCACCGGCGGCGGCCGTACGTGAGCACGGGGCGCCGGCCGAGATAGGCGTCCAGCGTGGCGCCGAACACGTCGAAGCCGTACGCGTGACCGTGGTTGGCGACGATCTCGCAGCCGGCCGGCCGCAGCCCGACCTCGCCCGCGTACACCTCGCCGCCGTCCACGAAGAACTCCATGTGCAGATAGCCGTGGTCGAGCCCCATGCCGGTGACGATCCGGCGCACCAGGGCGGCCACGTCCACCGGCGGCCCCTGCCCCGGGGTGCCGACGCTGATGTTGGCGTTCAGGGCGCCCGCCACGATGTCCAGGGGCCGGCACGGCATGGCGCTCGGCCAGACGTCGACCACCTCGCCGCCGGCGATCAGCGCGCACGCCTCCCACTCGGTGCCGCCGAGGAAGGACTCCACCATCCAGGCGCGGTCCGGGAGGTCCAGCGCGTTCAGCGCGCCGGGGCCGCGCAGCAGATGCGTGTCCACGCAGGCGAAGGAGTCGACGGGCTTGAGCACCACGGGCCAGCCGTGGAGCGCCGCGAACCGCTCGACCTCGGTGGCCAGTGAGGAGGAGGCCGCAGGGCCCGCGGTGGAGGCGCCGGGGCCCGCGGTGCAGGCGCCGGGGCTCGCGGAGGAGGCCCCAGGGCCCGCGGTGGGCCCGGTCGGCGGGGTGAGGCGCGCGTACTCCGCCGTCCGCAGGCCCAGTTCCCGGAAGCGGTCCTTCATCGCCACCTTGTCCCGCACCCAGCGCACCTGGCGTTCGCTCAGATGCGGCAGCCCGGCGAGCGCGGCGAACCGCTGGGCGATGGCCTGGCGCGGCTCGGAGGGGTTGCAGAAGCGGGTCGGCGCCGGGCCGGGGAGCCGTTCGGTCCACGCGCGATAGCGGGCCGCCTCCTCGTCGAGCGGCGCCCCCTCGCGCAGCCAGAACACCGGCAGCCACGCGGTCCGCCGCAGATACTCCTCGGTCAGGTCCCCCCGTGCCTCCTCGAACCGCAACAGCACCACCCGCCCGCTGTGGCGCTCGGCCACGTAACTGGTGAAGGAGGTGGGCCGGTCGTCGGCCATCAGCAGTACGGGCCGAGGCGCGCTCATACGGACTCCAGGACATGCCGCAGGGCCTTCGCCGCGAGCACCTGTTCCTCCTCCGGCAGTTCGGGGGAGAGCGGCAGGCACAGGGTGCGGTCGAGGAGGTCACGGGTGCGGGCGAAGCCGTCGCGGCTGAGGGACCGCGGCTGATCGGCGGGGGCCAGGTGCCACGGGAAGCCGTCGGCGTACAGCGAGCGCCGCCCGGCGAGCACCGGATGCTGCGGCAGGAAGTACTTGTCGAGCGTCCAGTAGGGGAGGGAGCGCTGGGTGAGCGCGGCCACCGCCGCGTCCCGCAGCTCCCGGCTCTCCAGCCGGAAACGGACGCTCACCTTCACATCGCCCTCGGCGCGGGGCAGCACCCTCATGTCCGGCCGGGCCGGAGCCTCCTCCAGGGCGATCGTGTGATGGCGCTCCAGCCCGGCGAGGATCTCCGGCAGATGGCGCAGTTGCTGTGCCTGGATCGCCGCGACCTCCTCGCTGGTGACGAAGTTCTCGCCGTAGTGGGCGTCGTCGGCCCAGGTGGGGTAGTGGCCGGGCACCCGCGACGACCCGTGGTCGTGGTAGCGGCGCATCACCTCCCAGGCCGCGCGGTCGCCGGTGACCAGCAGCCCGCCCTCGCCGGAGGTCAGCACCTTGTTGTGGTGGAAGCTGAACACCCCGGCGTAGCCGCGGGTGCCGGCGTGGCGGCCGTCGGGAAAGCGCGCGCCGAAGGCCTGGGCGCAGTCCTCGACGACGTACGGCACGGACGCGGGCAGCGGGGCCACGGCGCCCTCCATATGGGCCACGATCACCCTCCGGGCGCCCGGGGGCAGCAGCGACGCGTCGAGGCAGAGGTCCTCGTCCACGTCGACCGGCACGGGAACGAGCCCGCTGGAGAGCACCGCCCCGGCCACCGCCACGAACGTGACCGCCGGAATGTGCACCAGGTCGCCCACCCGCGGCCGGGTGGAGATCAGCGCCAGCCGCAGCGCCTCGGTGGCGTTGTGCACGGCCAGCACGTGCGGGGCCGACAGCGCCCGCGCCGCCCGGCGTTCGAGCAGGGACGCCACGCTCTCGCTCTCGGTCTGGTACCTGAACAGCACCCGGTGCTCGATGGCGTGGCGCAGCTCGCTCATGTCGTCCCAGTCGAGGTAGTTCGCGCCGTAGGGCAGGAACCGCTGTCCCAGCCGCTTGTCGAGCGTCATGGCGCATCGCCCTCCCTGGTCGCGTCGCCTTCGGTGACGGGGTACACCGAGCTGTCGAGGAGCAGTTCCTCGCCGCGGTGGTTGCGCAGCAGCAGGCCGTCGGGGGTGGGGGTGCAGTACGGGCGGGCCATGGGGATCTTCCCGAGCCGCGTGGTGAGCACGTACTGCGGGACCCCGAAACCGGTGATGTGGCCCTGGAGGGCCTCCATGATCTCCCAGCCCTTCTCGATCGAGGTCATGAAGTGCGAGACACCGGTGACGTTGTCGCAGTGGTAGAGGTAGTACGGGCGGACCCGGATGCGCAGCAGTTCTGTCATGAGGGTGCGCATCGTGGTGACGTCGTCGTTGACGCCGCGCAGCAGTACGGTCTGGTTGCCCACCGGGATGCCGTGCCGCAGCAGCCGGTCCACCGCGGCCGCCGACTCCGGGGTGATCTCCTTGGGGTGGTTGAAGTGCGTGTTGAGCCACACCGGGTGGTACCGCTCGAGCATCGCGCAGAGCTCAGGCGTGATGCGCTGCGGCAGCAGTACGGGGAACCGGCTGCCGATCCGGATGATCTCCACGCTGGGTACGGCGCGGAGCGCGGCCACGATCTCCTCCAGCCGGTTGTCGCGGTACGAGAGCGGATCGCCGCCGGTGAGCAGCACATCGCGGATCTCGGGGTGGTCGGAGATGTAGCGCAGGTCCTCCTCGAAGGAGGCGCCCTCGTCGTCCCGGAAGTAACTGCCCTGCACATCGGTGGTGTGGAACTTACGGGTGCAGTGGCGGCAGTAGACGGGACAGGCCTCGGTGATCAGCATGATCACTCGATCGGGGTACTTGTGCACCACCCGGTTCGTCTTCCGGTAGTACATGTCGCCCACCGGGTCGATCTCCGCGCCGGCGAACTCCAGCAGCTCGCCCGGCGCCGGCACCGCCTGCTGCCGGATGGGGCAGCGGGGGTCGTACGGGTCCATCAGCGACGCGTAGTACGGGGTGATGGACCACCGGTACTTGCCCGCCGCGCCGGCGATCGCCTTCTCCTCCTCGGGGGTCGGCCGGAACCACTCCCGGGCCTTGTCCACGGTGGTGATCCGCTTGCGCATGTGCCAGTGCCAGTCGTTCCACCGCTCGGCGGGGATCGCGGGGCGGCTGAAGCCCGGGGGCGGCGCCACGCCGGGTTCCCGGGGTGCCGGGGGGCCAGGGGACATG
>NZ_JBPQTV010000355.1:0-6391 GCF_051386515.1 Streptomyces sp. URMC 123
AGCGGGAGCGGGCGGCCGGGGGGGCCGTCCGCTCCCGCTTCCCGTTGTGGTGTGCGCGCTTCCCGCTTCCGTTCTCGGCCGTACGGCGGTGGTGCGTCCGTACGGCTCTTCACGCCACGGCCGTTGGGCGCGCCCGTACGGTCGCCGGGCCGGTCAGACCGGGAGCCGGGCGCGGTGCCGGCCGGCCGCCGCCGCCGCGATCCGGCCCAGCGCCTCCTCCTTGCCGCAGGCGTATGCCCCGAGCTCCACCTGCCGGGCCACGATGGAGCGCTCCGAGCGCATCAGCCGCCAGCCGCGCCGCAGCAGCACCGGGACCGGCTTGCGGCTCTCGCGCAGGTCGCGGGCCAGCCGGCGCCGGAACGTGGTGGACGGCCGCCCGCGCAGACAGAGCGCGTCGGCCAGCACCCCCAGCTCGCGGCAGGCCGTGACGATCTCGGCCGCGAAGATCCCCTCGGCGATGAACAGCGGGGTGCGGTCGATGTCGACGGCCACCTCGCCCACCCGCGCGCTGGTGGCGATGTCGTACGCCGGGACGGCCGCGCGTCCGGTGCGGCACAGGGTTTCGATGGCCTCGATCGCCGCGGCCGCGTCCCAGGAGGCGGGCGAGTCCCAGTCGGTGCCCCCGCCGTCCGGCAGCAGGGGCAGCGTGGGGTCGGTGCCCTCCTTGTAGAAGTCGTCGAGGTTGAGCACCGGCAGGCCCGTACGGACCGCCAGGGACGACTTGCCGGAGCCCGAGGGCCCGGTCAGCAGGACAACGCGGGCGGAGCGATGGTGGGAGGTCACGGGACACCATTGTCGGGCATCGCCGAGCGGCCGGGACCCACGGGGCACGGCTTCGCGGCGTCCGTGAAGCGGCTTTGAGCGGGCGACCCCGACTCGACTACGCTGGGTGCCCGAAACATTACAAGCTGCTTCCGCTTCCCTCTTCGGCAGGTGGTCCATGGCCTCCCCCCACTCCCTCCCCGGCCCCGCCGCGCGCGTGCTGCTGCGCGCCGGCCTTCTCGCGTCGGCCGCCGGCGCCGCCCTCGGCGTGGCCCCGTCGGCCGCCGCGGCCGGGGCGCCCGAGCCGATGGGCACCCCGACCACCGCCGAGACGCCCATCGGCACCCTCGACACCAGCCTGATCCACGCCCCGGAGCCGACGCTGCGGGCCGGGGTGGCGCACGCCGTGGCACCGCTGAAGACGCTGCAGCTCGATCCGCTGGCGAACACCGGCGTCGACCCGCTGGACAACGCCGTGGGCACGCAGGTGGCCGACTTCCGGCCGGTGGGCACGGACGCGGTGACCGGGCCGGTGGCCCGGGGCGCCACGCTCTCCACGCTGCCGACGGTCGGCCCGCTGGTGGACACGCTGCCCGGCTGAGGCTTCCTCCGCGGTGCCCCTCCGCTGTGCCGCTCCGCGGTGCCCATCCCGGGGTGCACGGTGAAGCAGTACGGCCCCGCCGCCCGGGGTGGGCGGCGGGGCCGTACGCGGTCGGCGCGGGGCTCAGTAGGACGAGCCGGAGGCGCCCAGCGAACCGGTGGGGTGCCAGACCGTCTTGGTCTCCAGGAAGGCCGTCAGCCGGCCCGTGCCCTGGTCGGCGGACCAGTCCACAGGCTGTGGACGCAGCACGCGCTTGAGGTTGTCGGCCGCCGCGATCTCCAGCTCCTTGGCCAGCGACGCGTCGGCGCCCGTCAGATCGATCGCGTTGACGTCCTGGTGGGCCGCCAGGTGCGGGCCCATCTCCGACGCCTTGCCGGACAGGATGTTCACGACACCGCCCGGCACGTCGGAGGTGGCGAGCACCTCGCCCAGCGACAGGGCCGGCAGCGGGGACTTCTCGGAGGCGATCACCACGGCCGTGTTGCCGGTGGCGATCACCGGGGCGATCACCGACACCAGGCCCAGGAACGACGACTCCTGGGGCGCGACGATCGCGACCACGCCGGTGGGCTCCGGGGTGGAGAGGTTGAAGAACGGGCCCGCCACGGGGTTCGCCCCGCCGGCGATCTGCGCGATCTTGTCCGTCCAGCCCGCGTACCAGACCCAGCGGTCGACGGCCGCGTCGACCTGCGCCGCCGCCTTGGCCTTCGACAGCCCCTCGGCGTCGGCGACCTCGGCGACGAACTGGTCGCGGCGGCCCTCCAGCATCTCGGCGACGCGGTAGAGGACCTGGCCGCGGTTGTAGGCGGTGGCGCCCGACCAGCCGCCGAACGCCTTGCGTGCGGCCACCACCGCGTCCCGCGCGTCCTTGCGGGACGACTGCGGGGCGTTGGCCAGCCAGTTGCCCTTCGAGTCGGTCACCTCGTACACCCGGCCGCTCTCGGAACGCGGGAACTTACCGCCCACGTACAGCTTGTAGGTCTTGAAGACAGTCAAGCGCTCAGACATCGAGGTACGCCTCCAGGCCGTGGCGGCCGCCCTCGCGGCCGAAGCCCGACTCCTTGTAGCCGCCGAAGGGCGAGGTCGGGTCGAACTTGTTGAAGGTGTTGGCCCAGACCACGCCGGCACGGAGCTTGTTCGCGACCGCCAGGATGCGCGAGCCCTTCTCCGTCCAGATGCCGGCGGACAGGCCGTACTGGCTGTTGTTGGCCTTGGCGACGGCCTCGTCCGGGGTGCGGAACGTCAGCACCGACAGCACCGGGCCGAAGATCTCCTCGCGGGCGACGGTGTGCGCCTGGGTGACGTTCGTGAAGAGCGTCGGGGCGAACCAGTAACCGGAGGAGGGCAGCTCGCAGGCCGGGGACCAGCGCTCGGCGCCCTCGGCCTCACCGGTCTCGGCGAGCGCGGTGATGCGCGCCAGCTGCTCGGCGGAGTTGATCGCGCCGATGTCGGTGTTCTTGTCCAGCGGGTCGCCCAGCCGCAGCGTGGACAGCCGGCGCTTGAGGGCGTCCAGCACCTCCTCCGCGACGGACTCCTGGAGCAGCAGCCGGGAACCGGCGCAGCACACCTGGCCCTGGTTGAAGAAGATGCCGTTGACGATGCCCTCGACCGCCTGGTCGACGGGGGCGTCGTCGAAGACGATGTTGGCGCCCTTGCCGCCCAGCTCCAGCGTGAGCTTCTTACGGGTGCCGGCGACCGTGCGGGCGATCTCCTTGCCGACGGCGGTCGAGCCGGTGAAGGCGACCTTGTCGACGCCCTCGTGGGCCACGAGCGCGGCACCGGTGGAGCCGTCGCCCGTGAGGATGTTGACGACGCCCTTGGGCAGCCCCGCCTGGCGGCAGATGTCCGCGAAGAACAGCGCGCTCAGCGGGGTGGTCTCGGCCGGCTTCAGCACGACCGTGTTGCCCGTGGCGAGCGCCGGGGCGATCTTCCAGGCCAGCATCAGCAGCGGGAAGTTCCACGGGATGACCTGGCCGGCCACGCCCAGCGGGCGGGGGTTCGCGCCGTAACCGGCGTGGTCGAGCTTGTCGGCCCAGCCCGCGTAGTAGAAGAAGTGCGCGGCGACCAGCGGGAGGTCCGCGTCGCGGGTCTCCTTGATCGGCTTGCCGTTGTCCAGGGTCTCCAGGACGGCCAGCTCGCGGGAGCGCTCCTGGATGATCCGGGCGATCCGGAACAGGTACTTGGCGCGCTCCGAGCCGGGCAGCGCCGACCACGTGCCGAACGCCTTGCGGGCGGCCCGGACGGCCGCGTCCACGTCCTCCGCGCTCGCCTGGGCGACCTCGGAGAGCACCTCTTCGGTGGCGGGGGAGAGGGTCTTGAAGACCTTGCCGCCCGTGGCCTCGCGGAACTCGCCGTCGATGAACAGCCCGTAGGAGGGGGCGATGTCGACGACCGACCGGGACTCGGGCGCGGGTGCGTATTCAAAAGCCATGATCAGTCCACCGTGACGTAGTCGGGACCGGAGTAGCGCCCGGTGCTCAGCTTCTGCCGCTGCATCAGCAGGTCGTTGAGGAGGCTCGAAGCGCCGAAGCGGAACCAGTGGTTGGTCAGCCACTCCTCGCCGACGGTCTCGTTGACCAGCACCAGGAACTTGATCGCGTCCTTGGTGGTGCGGATGCCGCCGGCGGGCTTCACGCCCACCTGGACGCCGGTCGCGGCGCGGAAGTCGCGCACCGCCTCCAGCATCAGCAGGGTGTTGGCCGGGGTGGCGTTCACCGCCACCTTGCCGGTGGAGGTCTTGATGAAGTCGGCGCCGGCGAGCATGCCGAGCCAGGAGGCGCGGCGGATGTTGTCGTAGGTGGACAGCTCGCCGGTCTCGAAGATCACCTTCAGCCGGGCGGCGCTGCCGTCCTCGCGGACGCACGCCTCCTTCACGGCCTTGATCTCCTCGAAGACCCGCAGGTAGTGGCCGGCGAGGAAGGCGCCCCGGTCGATCACCATGTCGATCTCGTCGGCGCCGGCGGCCACCGCGTCACGGGTGTCGGCCAGCTTGACCGGCAGCGCGGCGCGGCCGGCCGGGAAGGCGGTCGCCACGGAGGCGACCTTCACCTCGGTGCCGGCCAGGGCGGCCTTGGCCGTGGCCACCATGTCGGGGTAGACGCAGACGGCCGCGGTGCGCGGGGTGGCGCGGTCCAGCGGGTCCGGGTTCACGGCCTTGGCGGCGAGCGCCCGGACCTTGCCCGGCGTGTCCGCGCCCTCGAGCGTCGTCAGGTCGATCATGGAGATCGCCAGGTCGATGGCGTACGCCTTCGCCGTGGTCTTGATCGAGCGGGTGCCGAGGGAAGCGGCGCGGGCTTCGAGGCCGACCGGGTCGACGCCCGGCAGGCCGTGCAGGAAGCGGCGCAGCGCACCGTCGGAGGCGGTCACATCCGCCATCGACGCCAGTCGCTCCGCGGCCTCATTGCCAGATGCGGGAACAGTGGGCATGGTCACCAGACGAGCATATCTACGCGCGTAGCGCCCTGTCACCCCCTGGCCAGGAGTCGATCTTTACGGGTATGGGCGAAATCCCCATTGAGGGCGATGAGGTCGTACTGAGGGCGATGAGGTCGTACTGAGGGCGATGAGGCCGCATGTGGGAGCCAATACTCCGGTTGCTGTCGCGGTTTCGTGACATGACGGTGAACACGCCATCATTCCGGCGTTTTTAAGATCGTCACAGCAGCACCGCCTGACCTCTCCGGCTCTCGTCCCCCCACCCGGTGGGAGCCCGTCCGCCCCCGACGCCCCGATCGTGCGGTCCGTGGGCCACGGGCTCCGAGGAAAGCGGCATGCGGCTCTGTTCTTCGTCAGGCACGTCACGTCCGACACTTCACGCCAGGAGTCATGCATGTCAGCCCTGTCCGCGCGCCGTCGCGCCGCCCGTATCGCCCTCGCCTCCGCCGCCGTCGCGGGGGTCGTGCTCGGGCCGGCCGCCACCGCCTTCGCCGCCGATGGCGCCGCCGCCTCCGCCGCCTCCGCCGCCTCCACCGCCACCACCACCGAGACCCGGCCGACCGTCGGGGCGGAGTCGACCCCCGCGGCGCCGAAGCCGGAGGAGTCGAAGCGGGCGGAGAGCAAGCCGGCGGAGTCGAAGCCGGCCGAGACCAAGCCGGTCGAGTCGAAGCCCGCCACCCCGAAGGCCACCGAGTCGAAGCCGGCCACGCCGACGGCGGTCGAGTCGAAGCCCGCCACCCCGAAGGGCGGCGGCGCCGTCGGGAAGAAGGAGTGCACCGTCACCGTCGAGCGGCCCGGTGGGGCCGGTACCGTCGCCGTGCTGAGCAACGGGCCCCAGGGGCCGCGGGCGAACTTCAAGGACGCCGGCAATGGCGAGCCCTTCGGCCCCGTCCTCGACCGCAAGCACCCGCAGGCCCCCGCGAGCGCCGGATTCCACGCGCGGATCATCGACCCGTACGGCGCCTCCCCGAAGCTGGAGACGAACTTCGAGGGCGGCGGCCACCCGGCGGGCGTCACCCCCTTCCCCGCGGCCCCCAAGGGCTGTGCCACCGGGGCCGGCGCGGGCGCGAAGGGCAAGGGCGCCAAGCCCGCCAAGCCGGCCGCGGCCCCGGTCGTCTCCGGCGGCCAGACCAAGGTCACCCCGAAGGGCGGGGTGGCCGCCGGCGCCGAAGGAGTGGCCGGGCGTGAGGACGACACGCTGGTGACGGCGGGCGGCGCGGCCGCCTCCTTCGCCGCCGCGGGCCTCGGCTTCGTCGTGCTGCGCCGCCGCCGGGCCGCCGGCACCCACGGCGACGCCTGACCCTCCCGCCGGCCGGTGCCCCCGCCCGCCCGGGGCGGGGGCACCGGCCGGCACCACCCCGGCACCGGCCCCGTAGGCACCGCCCACCTCGGACCGGCCCGTACGGACCACCTCGCACCGATCTCGTACGGACCGCCCCGGACCGATCTCGTACGGACCACCGGCGCGCCGGTTCCCGGACCGCGCCCGCGCCGACCCCCGTACCGCCGGCGCTCACGCACCGGGTCCGCGCCGGACCGCTGGCCCCGTGAACCCCTCCGCTCCCCTCGCCGTTTCCCAGGAGCCCCCATGCC
>NZ_JBPQTV010000356.1:0-6383 GCF_051386515.1 Streptomyces sp. URMC 123
GGACCGGCCGCGTCATGCGGCCGGTCCGCCGCTCTCGTGTCCGAAGGGCTCAGGGCTGCCCGAGGGGGCCCGCGGCCGGCGGCCGGTCAGCCGCGGCCCATCTCCTCGCGCAGCGCGGCGAGGAACCCGTCGACGTCCTCCTCGGTGGTGTCGAACGCGCACATCCACCGCACGAGTCCGGCCGACTCGTCCCAGTCGTAGAACCGGTACCGCTTGCGCAGTCGGTCGGCGACGTCGCGCGGCAGCGTGGCGAAGACCGCGTTGGACTCCACGGGGTGGACGATCTCCACGCCCGCCACCCCCCGCGCGCCCTCGGCGAGCCGACGGGCCATGGCGTTGGCGTGCGAGGCGCTCCGCAGCCACAGGTCGCCGGTGAGCAGCGCCTCGAACTGCACCGAGACGAAGCGCATCTTGGAGGCCAGCTGCATCGACAGCTTCCGCAGGTGCTTCATGGCCCGCACCGCGTCCGGGTTCAGCACGACCACGCACTCGCCGAAGATCAGGCCGTTCTTGGTGCCGCCGAAGGACAGGACGTCCACCCCGGCGTCGGTGGTGAAGGCCCGCAGCGGCAGCCCCAGGGTGGCGGCGGCGTTGGCGAGCCGGGAACCGTCCAGGTGCACCGTCATGCCGCGCTCATGGGCGTGGTCGCAGATCGCCCGGATCTCCTCGGGCGTGTAGCACGAGCCGAGTTCGGTGGTCTGGGTGATCGAGACGACCTGCGGCTGGGCGCGGTGCTCGTCGTCCCAGCCCCACGCCTCGCGGTCGATGAGGTCCGGGGTGAGCTTGCCGTGCTCCGTGGGAACGGTCAGCAGCTTGAGGCCGCCGACGCGCTCGGGGGCACCGCACTCGTCCACGTTGATGTGCGCGGTGGCGGCGGAGACCACCGCGCCCCAGCGCTCCGTCATGGCCTGGAGGGCGACAACGTTGGCGCCGGTGCCGTTGAACACCGGGAAGACCTGCGCGCGCGGCCCGAAGTGCCCGCGGAAGACCTCCTGGAGGTGCTCGGTGTACACGTCCTCGCCGTACGCGACCTGGTGACCGTCGTTGGCGAGGGCGAGCGCCGCGAGGATCTCGGGGTGGGCGCCGGCGTAGTTGTCGCTGGCGAAGCCCCGCAGGTGCGGGTCGTGGCGGCGTATGGCGTCGGTGGTCACGGCGTGGGAGTCAGCCACAGGCGGGTTCCGTTCACTTCCTCGGCGGGCCGGTCCCAGACGCCGGCGATGGCCTCGGCCAGCTCCGTGACGTCCGTGAAGCCCGCGAATTTCGCGTTGGGGCGCTCGGCGCGCATCGCGTCGTGCACCAGGGCCTTCACGACCAGGATCGTAGCCGCCGCCGGCGGCTCACCCTCGCCGCCCGCCTTGCGGAAGGAGTCCGCGAGCGCCAGCGTCCACGCCTCGGCGGCGGCCTTGGCGGCGGCGTAGGAGGCGTTGCCCGCGGTGGGCTTGGCCGCGCCGGCGGCGCTGATCAGCACATAGCGGCCGCGGCCGGCGCGCTGGAGGGCGTCGTGGAAGGCGAGGGAGGTGTGCTGCACGGTGCGGATCAGCAGGTTGTGCAGGTGGTCCCAGTCGGCCAGGGGGGCGTCGGGGAAGGTCTTGGCGCCGCGCCAGCCGCCGACGAGGTGCACCAGCCCGTCGACCCGCCCGAACTCCTTCTCGGTGCGGTCGGCCCAGGCCCGGGTGGCGTCGAGGTCGAGCAGGTCGACGGTCTCGCCGGTGACGGCGGCGCCGCCGCGGGCGTAGCGGGCGTTGTCGACCGCCTCGGCGAGGCGCTCGGGGTCGGCGTCGGCGCCGACGACCGTGGCGCCCGCCTCGGCGAGCCTGGCCAGGGTCGCCCGGCCGGCGGGGCCGCCCGCGCCGGCGACGGCGACCACGGCGCCGTCCAGCGCTCCCCGGCCGTTCTGGGTGGTGTTCACGGTCCTCGCCTCCTCGTGGGTCGCGCTCACGCGGCCGACCGCTCGGTGCCGTCGCTGTCGCTGTGAGCGGTGATCCCCTTGGTGGAGGCGATCACACCCTTCAGCTTCTTCGCAAGCGCCTCGTAGAACATGCTCAGCGGAAACTCGTCGGGGAGCACGTCGTCCACGAGCTTGCGGGGCGGCTGGGTGAGGTCGAGCGCCTCGGGGCCCTTGTTCCACACGGAGCCCGGGTGCGGGGCGAGATAGCCGGAGACGAGGTCGTACGCCGCGAACCAGTGCACCAGCTTGGGGCGGTCGATGCCGTCCCGGTAGAGCTTCTCGATCTCGGCGCAGAGCTGGTTGGTGACCTGCGGGGCGCGGTCCCAGTCGATGTGCAGGGTGTTGTCCGTCCAGCGTACGACGTCGTGCCGGTGGAGGTACGCGAAGAGGAGCTGGCCGCCGAGCCCGTCGTAGTTGCGCACCCGGTCGCCGGTGACCGGGAAGCGGAACATCCGGTCGAAGAGGATGGCGTACTGCACGTCGCGGGCCTGGGGCACGCCGTCGGCCTGCAGCTTCACGGCCTCCTTGAAGGCGGTGAGGTCGCAGCGCAGCTCCTCCAGGCCGTACATCCAGAACGGCTGCCGCTGTTTGATCATGAAGGGGTCGAACGGCAGGTCGCCGTGGCTGTGGGTGCGGTCGTGGATCATGTCCCAGAGGACGAAGGCGTCCTGGCAGCGCTGCTGGTCGTCGACCATGGCCCGGATGTCGGCGGGCAGGTCGAGCCGGAGGATGTCCACGGCGGCGGCGGTCACCCGGCGGAAGCGGGCCGCCTCGCGGTCGCAGAAGATGGCGCCCCAGGAGAAGCGCTCGGGGGCCTCGCGGACCGCGATGGTCTCGGGGAAGAGCACGGCCGAGTGGGTGTCGTAGCCGCTGGTGAAGTCCTCGAAGGTGATGCCGAGGAAGAGCGGGTTGTCGTAGCGGGTGCGCTCCAGCTCGGCCAGCCACTCGGGCCAGACCACCCGCAGCACCACGGCCTCGAGGTCGCGGTCCGGGTTGCCGTTCTGGGTGTACATCGGAAAGAGCACCAGGTGCTGGCGCCCGTCCACGCGCTCGGCCGCCGGCTGGAAGGCGAGCAGCGAGTCGAGGAAGTCCGGCACGCCGAAGCCGCCGTCGGCCCAGCGGCGCAGGTCGACCACGAGCGCGCGGTGGTAGTCCGCGTCGTGCGGCACCAGCGGGGACAGCTCCCGGACGGCGGATATCACCCGCTCGACCTCGAGCTCGACATCGGCGCCCGGTGGGCCGCCGTCGGCGGCGAGGTCGATCGAACCGTCCTTGGCCTGCCAGGTGCGGATCGTCTCGACGGCGTCCTTGAGCGTGCGCCACGCCGGGTGGTCGACCACCCGGTCGGCCTGACGAATGTCGGTACTGGCCAACGTAGACGAAAGAATTTCCGTCATCACAACCCCTTCACGGGAGAACCTCGCGTTAAGACACCGTATCCATGCGAGGTTCCGCTTCTCAAGGGGAGGAGCCGGAAATTATCCTGTTGACCGCCCGCCTTCGCCGCGGTTTTTCCTGTGGATACCGTACCCGCACGGGCGGCGATCACTCCTGCGCCCCTACGGGTCGCTCCGGTTCCGCCGCGCCCGTCCGCTCCGCCGCACATCCCGGCCGTCGACGCGCGCCGTCGCCCTCTCCCGCCGGGGCGCCGATTCCGCCACAGTGGGCACGGCCCGGTCCCGCCGTGCCGCCGTGCCGCCATCCGGGCGCGGCCGACTCGCCCACGCCCGGGTGACCCCACCCGACGCGGCGGGCGACGGCGGTAGGACTGCGGTCGGACCAGAGCGACACACCGCTGATCACGGCCCTGATCACGGCCCGATTGGAGACAGCGTTGACCTTCCTCACCATCGGACACCGCGGCGTCATGGGCGTCGAGCCGGAGAACACCCTGCGCTCCTTCCGGCGCGCCGACCGCGAGGGCATGGACGCCATCGAGCTGGATCTGCATCTGAGCAAGGACGGCGCGCTGGTCGTCATGCACGACGCCGATCTCGACCGCACCACCGACGGCTCCGGCCCCCTCCGCGAGCGGACCCTGGCCGAGCTGCGGGAGCTCGACGCCGGCCGGGGCGAGCGGATTCCGCTCTTCGAGGAGGTCGTGGACGCGGTGCGGGCGCCGATCCACGCGGAGATCAAGGACACGGCGGCGGCCCGGGCGCTGGCCGACGTCCTCCTCCGGCGCGACCTGGTGGGGCGGGTGCAGGTCATCTCGTTCCACGACGAGGCGCTCGCCGAGATCACCGCCCTGGTGCCGGGGGTGCGCACCGGCCTGGTCGCCGAGGTCTACGGGCTGGAGGTGGTCGACCGGGCACGGGTGGTGGGCGCCGCCTCCCTCGTGCTGGACATCCGCAGGCTCACCCAGGAGCTGGTGGACCGGGCCCACGCGGTCGGCCTCACGGTCATCGGATGGGTCGTCAACACGCAGGAGAACCTGCGGCTGGCCCGGGCGCTGGAGCTGGACGGGGTCACCACGGACTACCCCGCGATCAAACACACGGGGCGGTTCACGGCGTAGGGCCGCTTCACGGGGGGCTCGCCGCGGGGCGGCCGCTGCCGGGCGGCCGCCGCGTGGTCATGGGGGGGGCGGCCCTCAGCCCAGTCGCTTGGTGAGCAGCTCGAACTCCAGGTCC
Organism: Streptomyces sp. URMC 123; assembly: GCF_051386515.1. Lineage (NCBI taxonomy): Bacteria > Bacillati > Actinomycetota > Actinomycetes > Kitasatosporales > Streptomycetaceae > Streptomyces > Streptomyces sp. URMC 123. The sequence continues at coordinate 4,582 of NZ_JBPQTV010000356.1, forward strand.
GCCCGCTTGGGCACCCCGAACCGCTCGTCGCCGTACGGGAACGGGCTGCGCTCCCCGGTGCGGCGGTACCCGCGGCGCTCGTACCAGGCGATCAGATCGTCCCGTACGGAGATCACCGTCATCTGCATCTCGGCGGCGCCCCACGCCTCGTGGGCCACCCGCTCGGCCTCGGCGAGGACCTCCCGGCCCAGCCCGCCGCCCTGGGCCTCGGGCCGGACCGCGAACATGCCGAAGTAGGCGTTCGCGCCGCGGCGTTCGACATGACAGCAGGCCACGAGGGCGCCGTCGGACTCGGCCAGCAGCAGCCGGCTGTCGGGGGCCGCGAGCACGCCCCGGACCATCTCGGCGTCGGTGCGGCGGCCGTCGAGCAGATCGGCCTCGGTGGTCCAGCCGGCCCGGCTGGCCTCCCCCCGGTACGCGGACTCGACGAGCGCCACGACGGCCGGGACGTCCCCCTCGCCGGCGGCCCGAAAGGTGAGCGGGAGAGCGGGGCGCGGAGCGGTCGCCATGGTCGGTGATCCTTTCGTTCTGGGCCTTCCGAGGCTAGCAACGTCCCGGCCGTCCCTCTCCACCGGTTTCGTCCCCGCTGTCCCGCGCGCACCGGTTCTCCATCCCGGCCGTCGCCCGCGCGCAGGTTTTGCGGCTGCCGTCCGGGCGCAAGGTCATTGCATGGTTCACGTATTGAGCAGCCGGGTTCTGCTGCGTCCCACCGATCCGGAGCGGACGCGGGCCTTCTACGGCGAGGCGCTGGGGCTGGCGGTGCACCGGGAATTCGGCACCGGGCCGGAGCGCGGCACCGTCTACTTCCTGGGCGGGGGGTTCCTGGAGGTCTCCGGCCGCGCGGAGGAGCCGCCGGGCCCCGGGCTGCGGCTCTGGTTCCAGGTGGCGGACGCGGCGGCGGCGCACAAGGAACTCGCGGAGCGCGGGGTGGAGATCCTGCGGCCGCCGCGGCGGGAGCCCTGGGGGCTGATCGAGATGTGGATCGCGGACCCGGACGGGGTGCGGATCTGCGTGGTGGAGATCCCGGAGGACCATCCGCTGCGCTACCGGCCGGGGATCTGAGAGCGGGCCGGTCCGCCGTGGGTCGTCCGCTCGGACCGGCTCGAAGGGGGCGCAGGCAGCGCACATGGAGCGCGTACGGGCCGCTTCCGTGCGCTCGTACGCCACCGTGCGCCCCGGTGCGTGGGACCGGGCCGGGGCATCCTCCGGGCGTCGTCCGCCTCCGGGCTCGGCCCGCCGGCCGCGCCCGGGGAGCGGCGCGTGCGCCACGATCGGACCTGGGGGGGTTGGCCGTGCACGGACCGCCGATCGTCGGCTGGCTGCTGGTGGCGCTGGGCGCCGCGACCGGGGCCTACTGCCTGCTGCGGATGCGGGCGGGCTGCCCCGGGCCGCGCGGCGACGCCGGCGGGGAGGCGCTGATGGGCCTCGGCATGGCGGCGATGGCCGTGCCGGTGGCCGCGGTGGCCGGACACCCGTGGACGCCGCCGCTGTTCGCGGCCGTCTTCGGGGCGGCGGCGCTGCGGGAGCTGGCGGTGGTACGGGAGCTGGTGGCGAAGGGCCCCCGGGCCCGGCCGCGCGTCCACCGCCTCCACCACGCGGTGGGCGCGGTCGCGATGGTCTACATGGCCCTCGCCATGGGCGAGGGGGCGGCGGCGCACGCGGCGCACGACGGCGACCGGGCCGCCGGTGGCGTGCCGCTGCTGACGGGGGCGCTGCTGGCGTACTACGCGGTCTGCGTGCTGTGGTCGGGCGTCCGGCTCGCGCCGACGGCGGAGGCCGGGGGCGGTGCCCCGGCCGGGGGT
>NZ_JBPQTV010000357.1:0-6383 GCF_051386515.1 Streptomyces sp. URMC 123
TCGGGGCGAGCGCCCCTCCGGGGCCCGGCGCGGCCGCGCGCCACCCCGCACCGCCACCGCCCCCGCTCAGCCGTCCGACATACCAGACATAAGCCACCTCCCTTGCTAGGTTCCTCGCATGGCCCTGCTCATCGGTGCCGTGCTCATCTCCGTGTACGGCTACATCGAGGTCGGCCTGGCCAAGGAGAACTCCGTGCCGGGGGGTGCCGCCGCCTACGGCGCGGGCCTGGGGGTGCTCGCCCTGCTCGCTCATCTGGCGGTCCGCCTCCGCGCCCCGCACGCCGATCCCCTGCTGCTGCCGATCGCCGTGCTGCTCAACGGCCTCGGGCTGGTGCTGATCTACCGCCTCGACCTGGAGACCCCGGACCGGGCCGCGCCGACGCAGCTCGTCTGGTCGACCCTGGGCATCGGCCTGTTCATCGCGGTGGTGTGGCTGCTGCGCGACCACCGCCGGCTCCAGCGCTACCCGTACGTCTCCGTGGCGGTGGCCCTGGTTCTGCTGATCGTGCCGATCTTCTTCCCGGCCATCAACGGCGCCTACATCTGGATTCGCTTCGCGGGATTCTCCTTCCAGCCGGGCGAGTTCGCGAAGGTGCTCCTGGCCGTCTTCTACGCCGCCTATCTGGCCGCCAACCACGCGGCCCTGGCCCACACCGGCCGCAGCGTCCACGGGCTGCGGCTGCCCAGCGGGCGGGCGCTGGGCCCGGTGGTGACGATCTGGCTGGCCGGGGTCGGCGTGCTGGTGCTCGAACGCGATCTGGGCACCTCGCTGCTGTTCTTCGGGCTGTTCGTGATCCTGCTGTACGTGGCCACCGGCCGCCTCGGCTGGATCGCCGTGGGGCTGCTGCTGGCCGCGGTGGGGGCGTTCGTGGTCGGCTCGCTCGAACCCCATGTGCGCGCCCGGGTCTCCGACTGGCTGCACCCGTTCGCGAGCATCGAGGCGGGCCGCGGGCCGGGCCAGCTCGCCCAGTCGCTGTTCGCGTTCGCTGCCGGCGGCATGCTGGGCACCGGGCTCGGCCAGGGGCAGTCCGTGCTGATCGGCTTCGCCGTGAAGTCCGACTTCATCCTCGCGACCGCGGGCGAGGAGCTGGGGCTGGCCGGGCTGACGGCGGTCTTCCTGCTCTACGCGCTGCTGGTGGCGCGCGGCTACCGCGCGGCGCTGGGGCTGCGGGACGCCTTCGGGCGGCTGCTGGCCATCGGCCTCGCCTCGATCGTGGCGCTCCAGGTCTTCGTCATCGCGGGCGGCGTGACCGGGCTGATTCCGCTGACCGGCATGGCGATGCCGTTCCTGGCCCAGGGCGGGTCCTCGGTCGTCACCAACTGGATCATCGTGGCCCTGCTGATCCGTCTCAGCGACAGCGCGCGGGCACCGGACGGCGCGGTGCCCGACGGCGTACCGGACGGCCCCGGACCCGTGCCCGTACCCGACCCCGGACCCGTACGCGGCGGGGAGCGGCCATGACCCGCTGCATCCGGCACGCCGCCGCCTTCTGTCTGCTGCTCCTGGTCGCCCTGCTGGTCAACGCCGCCCGGGTGCAGGTGTTCCAGGCCGAGGAGTACAACCGCAACCCCGCCAACCGGCGCGACGCGGCGGCCCGTTACGCCCAGCCGCGCGGTGACATCTACGTGGGCGGCCGGCCCGTGACCGGCTCCCGGGAGACCGGCCGGACCCTGCGCTGGGAGCGCACCTACACCGACGGGCCGCTGTACGCGCCGGTCACCGGCTTCGCCTCGCATCTGTACGGCACCTCGCTGCTGGAGGACGCCGAGGACGCCCTGCTCTCCGGCGCCGACCCGCGGCTGGCCGCGCTCCCCCTGCTCCAGAAGGTCACCCGGGGGCGGGAGCCCGGCGGTCAGGTGCGCACCACCGTCCGGCCGGCCGCGCAGAAGGCCGCGTTCGCCGGGCTCGGGGACCGGCGGGGCGCGGTCGTCGCGATCGAACCCGCCACGGGCAGAATCCTCGCGCTGGCCAGCTCGCCCTCGTACGACCCGGGGCGGCTGGCCGGCACGGGCGTGGCGGCCGGGGCGGCCTGGCGGGAGCTGACCGGCAGCCCCGCCGAGCCGATGCTCAACCGCGCGCTGCGGCAGACCTATCACCCGGGGGCCGCGTTCACCGTGGTGACGGCCGCCGCCGCGCTGGACGCGGGGGTGGTCACGGATGTGCACGCGCCCGGGGACGCCCCGGCGCCGTACGCCCCGGCGGGCCTCGGGGCCGCGTTCGCCGACGAGCGGCCCGGCTGCCGCGGCGCGGGGCTGCTGCTCGCCTTCCAGGAGTCGTGCACCGCCGTGTTCGGGCGGCTCGGCGTCGAGGTGGGGGCGGCGGAGCTGGTGCGCACGGCGCGCAAGTTCGGCTTCGGCGACGGCCGGCTGCGGATTCCCTCCCGGGTGGCGCGGAGCACGTTCGCCGCCGACGCGGACCGGACGCGGCTCGCGCTGTCGGCCGTCGGCCGGCACCGTACGGCCGCCACGCCGCTGCAGATGGCCATGGTGGCGTCGGCGGTCGCCAACGGCGGCGATCTGATGCGCCCGCACCTGGTGAGCCGGGTGACGACGGCGTCGGGGCGGAACGTGGCGCGGAGCGTGCCGCAGAGCTATCGGCAGGCGATGAACCCGGCCACCGCCACGCAGCTGAAGCAGATGATGACGGCGGCGGTCACCGGCGGCGCGGCGGCCGCGGCGGCGTTCCCCGGCGCGGAGGTGGGCGGCGGGACCGGCTCGGCGCGGCAGGGGGACGGCGGCTCCGGCGCCCCGTACGCCTGGTTCATCGGCTGGGCGAGGGCGCCGGAGGCCCCGGTTCCGGCGGTGGCGGTCGCGGTGGTGGTCGAGGACGCCGAGGCGGGCCGGGCGGAGAGCGGGGGCGGCGGCAACGGCGGGGACGGCGGCGACGCGGCGCCGATCGCCCGCGAGGTGATGCGGTCGGTTCTGGAGCGGCCCGGCCCCTGACCGCGGCCGGGGCGCGGCCCGCCGCTCAGTGGATCTTGGGGAAGCTGAAGGCGTAGCCCTGTTCCTTGAGCCAGGGCAGGACCTGCTCCAGCGCGGCCACCGTCTGGGAGCGCTCGCCGCCGCCGTCGTGGAAGAGGATCGTCGGGCGCTCGGGGCTCACCTGGCGCTTGACCGTGGCCACGATCCCGGCGGTGCCCGGGTGCTGGAAGTCCTTGGTGTCGACGTTCCAGCCGAGCGGTCGCATGCCGTGGTCGGCGGCGATGCGGCGGCTGTCGGGGGTGAAGGCGCCGCCGGGGGCGCGGTAGTACGGGACCGGGGCGCCGCCGGACGCCTCCTCGATCAGCCGCTTGGCGTCGAGGATCTCCTTCTCCTGGTACGCCACGGACTTCTGGTCCATGGCGGTGTCGTGGGTCATGGAGTGGTCGCAGAGCCGGTGGCCGGCGGCCACGACCTTGCGCACCAGGTCGGGGTGGGCCTTGGCGTTCGGGCCGATCATGCAGAAGACCGCCTTGACGCCGTTCTTCTCCAGCACGTCGAGCACCTTGGGCGTCCAGGTGGGGTCCGGGCCGTCGTCAATGGTGATGTTGACGGCCTTGTCCCCGCTCTCGGCGGCGTGGACGATCTCGGCGGGCACCTTGGGCGTGGCCCGTTGCGTCTCCGGCCCCGGGGCCGGCTTGGCGTCCGGCCGGTCGCTCCTGCCGCCGCCGACCCCGGCCATGGCCACGGTGCCGACTATGGCCGCTACCAGGGCGAGGGCGACGGCCACGGCCAGCGCGATGCGACGGCCGGGTCCGGTGAGTGTCAGGCGTGCCATGGATCGTCCACTCTCTCTTCGCGTACCGGCGAGCACCGGGTGCTCCGTGAGGGAGGACCGACGCACTGGGCTCCCCCCGCACCGATAGATGAACAAATCGGTACGTGGGTTGCTTGTGACGTACGCCCCTTTCGGCCTGGAGCACGGGGCCGGCGCGGGTCTGGTACCCGGCCGGAGAGCGGCCGGCACCGCGCCCGGAGAGCGGGCGGAGGGCAGACGGAGAGCGGGTGGTGGCGGGAGGGAGCGCTCAGCCCTCGGCGGCCGCCCCCTGGGCGATGGCCTCGGCGACCTCCGCCGTGCGGGCGGCCTCCTCGGCCGCGAACCGCTCCGCGTCCAGTTGCTCGGCCAGCTCCTCGTCCTGGGTCATCAACAGGTCGAGGTTGGCGTCCCCGAGTTCGAGCACGCCCAGGTCGACATAGGCGCGCTGGAGCCGCTCGCCCCACAGGCCGATGTCCTTGACGCAGGGCACGATCCGGCTGAAGAGCAGCTTGCGGAAGAGGCGGAGGAACTCCGAGCGCTCGATGTACTCCATGGCCTCGGCGCGCGGGATGCCCAGGTTCTCCAGCACCTCGTTGCCCCGCAGCCGATCCCGCATCAGATAGCAGCCCTCGATCACGAACTCCTCGCGCTCGCGTCGCTCGGCGTCGCTCAGCTGCCGGTAGTAGTCGCGCAGCGCCATGCGCCCGAAGGCCACGTGCCGGGCCTCGTCCTGCATCACATAGGCGAGGATCTGCTTGGGCAGCGGCTTTCTGGTGCTGTCGCGGATCATGCCGAAGGCGGCCAGCGCCAGCCCCTCGATCAGCACCTGCATGCCCAGGTACGGCATGTCCCAGCGGGAGTCGCGCAGGGTGTCCCCGAGCAGCGACTTGAGGTTGTCGTTGACGGGATAGAGCATCCCGATCTTCTCGTGCAGCAGCCGGGTGTAGATCTCGGCGTGCCGCGCCTCGTCCATGGCCTGGGTGGCGGAGTAGAACTTGGCGTCGAGGTCGGGCACGGACTCCACGATGCGGGCGGCGCACACCATGGCGCCCTGCTCGCCGTGGAGGAACTGGCTGAACTGCCAGGAGGCGAAGTGCCGGCGGAGCTCACCCTTGTCCTTGTCGGTCATCCGGGCCCAGTGCCGGGTCCCGTAGAGGGAGAGCGCCTCGTCGGGGGTGCCGAGCGGGTCGTACGGGTCGACCTCCAGGTCCCAGTCGATCCGCTTGTTGGCGTCCCACTGCTTGTCCTTGCCCTTCTGGTAGAGGGCCAGCAGGCGCTCGCGGCCGTCGCCGTACTCCCAGCTGAAGCGGGCCGCGCCGGAGGCCGGCACCTGCCAGAGGGGGTCACCCGGGTCTTGTGCGTAGAGCTTCTGCGTCGACACCGACGCCTCCTTCGCCACGCGGTCCCTGTCCGGGAGGGGATGGTTGCAGGCTCACACGACTCTCCCGACGCGGTCAACCGACCAACCGGAAGTCGCCGTGGGGGTATTGACGAGCTTGCTGACAAGCAGTCTCATAAGTGGGTGACCCCCGGTAACCCTTCTGGCCAGCGCTGCCGCGAGCCCCGAGCGAGGTGCCCCCGACCATGACGACCGTCACGGAAACAGGAGCGATACGCGACGCACTCGGACTGCTCAAGGACCGCGAACAGGTCGCCGAACGCCTGCTGGAGGCGTCGGCGAAGCACTCCTTCGACCCCGACACCGAGCTCGACTGGGACGCTCCGCTCGAGGACGGCAAGTGGTTCTGGCCGCCGGAGCTGGTCTCGCTCTACGACACCCCGCTGTGGCGGCGGATGCCGGAGGAGCAGCGCATGGAGCTGGCCCGCCACGAGGCGGCGTCCCTCGCCTCCCTGGGCATCTGGTTCGAGGTCATCCTGATGCAGCTGCTGGTGCGGCACATTTACGACAAGCCGCTGACCAGCGCGCACGTCCGCTATGCCCTGACCGAGATAGCCGACGAGTGCCGGCACTCCAAGATGTTCGCCCGCATGATCACCAAGGGCGGGGCGCCCGCGTACCCCGTCTCCCGGCTGCACCACAACCTCGGCCGCTTACTCAAGACCGTCTCCACCACCCCCGGGTCGTTCGCCGCGACCCTCCTGGGCGAGGAGATCCTGGACTGGATGCAGCGGCTGACCTTTCCCGACGAGCGCGTCCAACCGCTGGTGCGCGGCGTCACCCGCATTCATGTGGTGGAGGAGGCGCGGCACGTCCGCTATGCCCGCGAGGAGTTGCGCCGCCAGATGGCGACGTGTCCGCGCTGGGAGGCGGGGCTGACCCGGCTCAGCTGCGGCGAGGCGGCCCGCGTCTTCTCGTTCGCCTTCGTCAACCCCCAGGTCTACACGAACGTGGGACTCGACCGGAACGAGGCCGTGGCCCAGGCCCGGGCGAGCGACCACCGGCGCGAGGTGATGCGCACCGGCGCCAAGCGGCTCACGGACTTCCTGGACGAGACGGGGGTGCTGCGCGGGGTCGGCCGCCGGCTGTGGGTCAGCTCGGGGCTGCTCGCCCCCTGAGCGCGCTCGAGTGGGCGGGCGGGGAGCGGTGGGCGCCCCCCGACGGCCGCGGCTCGCTCGCGGAGCGGTGGGCGCCCCGCTTCGCCGTCCATGGTGGGGCGGGGAGGGGGGGGGGGGCCCCCCCCCCCCC
>NZ_JBPQTV010000358.1:0-6370 GCF_051386515.1 Streptomyces sp. URMC 123
GTTCTCATACCCCGCCCGACCCTGCCCGGGCCCCGGCTCAACGCGGCTCGCGGGGTGCTTCCGCCGCCCCCGCGGCCCCGGCCCGGGTCCCGCCCTCGTCGCCCGGGGGCCCCTCCGGCGCGCCTGCCGTCGTACGCCCCCGGGCGCCGCCGCCCCGGAGGCAGCCCACCGCGGCGGCGCCCGCCACGGCCCCGGCGGTCAGGAGCAGGACGCGGTGGTCCACGAGGGCGACCAGGCCCGCTCCGGCGCCCAGGGCCAGCGCGTTGGGGGCGAAGAGAAGGGTGTTGGCGGTGGCCGCCACCCGGCCCAGAAGAGCGTGCGGGGTCTCGCGCTGGACGGCGGTCATGGCCGCGATGAGGACACAGGGCAGACCGGCCCCGATCATCGCGCTGGCGACCAGCGCGACGGGCACCGAGGGCACCGTGCGCAGCGCGACGCCCAGCGCGAACAACCCGATGCCCGCCGCGGCGAAGGCCCGCTCGGGCAACCGCCGCAACAGGGTGCCGGCGAACAGCCCGCTGACGACGGAACCGGTGCCCTGCACGGCGTACAGCACCCCGGCGAAGGCCGGGGAGCGGTGCAGACCGGTGTCGACCACGGCGTACACCGCCGCCCCGTTGACCCCGGCCATGCCCATGGTCACCGCCCCGGCCAGGACCAGGCGCCGCAGCACCGGATGGTGCCGCAGGTGGCGGACGCCCTCGGCGGCCTGGGCGGTCCACCGCTCGGCGGCCCGGGCCGGGCGGGGCGCGGGCTCGGCGACGCGCATCAGCGCGAAGACCGCGGCGGCGAGCAGGAAGGTGACCGCGTCCAGCAGAGCCACGGCCGCGCCCCCGAACCGCACGAACAGCGCCGCCCCGGCGAGCGGGGCGATCAGTTTCATGCCCTCGTTGGCCGTCATCCGCAGGCCGTTGAAGTCCCCGCGCAGCGGCTCGGGCACGGCGCCGGCGACCAGTGCGGCTTCCGCCGCGTCCATCAGCACGGAGCTGACGCCGTACACCGTCAGGACGGCGAACACGATCCACACGCGGTCGGCGGAGTCGACGGCGAGCAGTGGCAGCAGGGCGAGCGCCATGCCGGCGTTGACCCCGATCAGCAGCGGCCGCCGGCGCACGCGGTCCGCCGCGGTGCCGATCAGCGGCCCGAGCAGGGTGGGCGCCCAGACACAGAAGGTCGTCAGGGCCGCCAGACTGTCCGACCCGGTGAGCGACTTGGTCCACACCCCGGCCGCCAGGGCCATGGCGGAGCTGCCGAACCCGGAGGCCACGACACCGCTCAGATACAGCACGACATTGCGGTCCCTCAGGACCGCTCTCCGCCCCCGGGCCATTCCCCGCCCCTTCCCCACCTCGAGCACGCGCGGATCACTCAGAGGGGAACGGCCGTTGGCCCCCGGGAGTTCCGTACGGCCTTGTCATGCCCGAACGCGCGGGCGGGGCCGCGACGCGTCGCGGGCCCGTCGGCTGCTCCGGTCAGGTCATCTCCGCGGGGGCGATGATCGCGAAGGGGGCGCCCTGGGTGTCCTTGAGGAGGGCCATGCGGCCGGCCGCCATGTCGAAGGGCTCCTGGAGGACCGAGCCTCCGGAGGAGGCCGCGCGGCTCGCCGTGACGTCCGCGTCGGCGACGGCGAAGTAGACCAGCCAGTGCGAGGGCGTGCCGACGGGCGTGTGGTCGGGGAGCTTCTGCAGCCCGCCCACCGTACGGCCGTCCACGGTGAGCGCGAAGTAGCCCTCGGCGCCCTCCATCGGCGTGGTGTGGAGGCCGAGCGCGGTCGCGTAGAACGCCGCGGCGGTGTCGTAGTCCGTGGTGTTGAGCTCGTTCCAGATGAGGGCGCCCGGCTCGTTGGCGACGCCTGCGCCGGGGAAGTCGCGCGGCTGCCAGATCCCGAAGACCGCTCCGGTGGGGTCGGCGGCCATCAGCATCCGGCCGAAGGTGAGCACGTCCGTGACGGGCATCAGCACCGTGCCGCCCTGCCGTTCGACGGCCCGCTCGGCGGCCTCCGCGTCGTCGACGCTGAGATACGTGGTCCAGACGGTCGGCGGGGCGGGCTGGTCGCCCATCGCCTGGGCCTGGCCGATCCCGGCCACCGGTCTGCCGCGCAGGGTGCAGATCGCGTACCCGCCGGTCTCCTGGGGGCCGACCTCGCCCGCCCAGCCGAGGACATCGGCGTAGAAGTCCAGTGCGGCCTGCTGATCGGGGGCCATCAGGTCGACCCAGCAGGGAGTGCCCGGCCGGTAGGGGTCGGTGACATCGGGCATGCGGTGCCTCCAGGAAGAAAGGAAAAAAAGGGGGGTCGCCGGAGGACTTCGTCCGGCGACCCCACTTCTACGACACTTCTACGACCGGTCGGGTGACCGGACGATTCAGCGCTTGCCCCACTTGCTGTCGTGCTTGCCCCAGCACTTGTGGTGGTGCTTGCCGTGGCCCCAGTGGTGGTGCTTGTTGTGGTGCTTGCTCCACTTGCCGTGGTGCTTTCCGTGGTGCTTCCCGTAACCGTCGTGCTTCGAGCAGCCCCACTTGCCGTGGTGCTTGCCGTAGCCGTGACCGTCCGAGCAGCCCTTGCCGTAGCCGTGGTGCTTACCCCAACCCCAGTGGTGGTTGTTGTAGCCCCAGTGCTTGTTGTGGTGCTTGCTCCACTTGCCGTGGTGCTTTCCGTGGTGCTTGCCGTATCCGTCGTGCTTGTTCCACTTGCCGTGGCCGTCGTGCTTGCTCCAGCACGAGCCCTTGCCGTGGTGCTTTCCGCCCCAGTGCTTGCTGTTGTGCTTGCCCCACTTGCCGTGGTGCTTGCCGTGGTGCTTCCCGTAACCGTCGTGCTTGTCCGAGCAGCCCCAGTGCTTGGTGTAGCCGTAGGCGTGGCCGTAGTTGTAGCCGTAGCCGTAGCCGTCGTGCTTGCCCCACTTGCCGTGGTGCCTGCCGTGGCCCCAGCCGCCCCAGCCCTTGCCGTGATGTTTGCCGTGGCCGTACTTGCCGTGCCCGCAGCCATAGTGGCCACAGCCGTAACCGTGGCCATAGCCGTGGCCGTAGCCGTGACCCCAGCTCTTGCCGTAGCTCTTGCCGTGGTGCTTGCCGTGGCCGTGGCCGTACTTGCCGTAGCCGTGGTGCTTTCCGTAGCCATGGTGACGGCCGTGGTGCTTGCCGTAGCCGTGGTGCTTGTGCTTACCGCCGTGGGAGCAGTAGGCGCCACCGGCCGGGTTGAAGAAGCCGATGACGTCGACCGAGTTGCCACAGGCGTTGACCGGGACGTTCAGCGGAACCTGGATCAGATTTCCGCTCAGGATGCCTGGGGAGCCTTTTGCGAAGCCTTTGGCCGTGGCGCCATCTGACGCCGAAGCGACCCCGGCGGACCCCAGCACAAGCGCGGCGCTGGCGACTGCCATGGTCGAAACCTTGGCGATGCGGTTCACCAGTGATCTCCTTTCGGGTTGCGGTAAAAGCATCTTGCGACAAAACGCCGTCGCCAGCGAATGGAATCGCTCGCCGATGCGCATCCCCACCCGTGTGATGTAACGCGTTTTCCGATGGTCATATGTTCGGCTCGTTCGGCATTCGGGTGAATTCCCGTGCGGGGGTCGTGGCATTCGGAGCGGTGCGTTCGCGAAGTCCGCCGACCGTCGTTACGATTCCCCGGCTCACGTTCCGGGGCCACCCGCCGAGCAGTACGCAGTAATCCACACTGTCGGCCTATTGGCGCGCGTCTGGCGTGATTTGCATTCAGCTTTCTGCAAGGGTCAGGGCCGGTTCAGCCCTGAGGAAGTCGGAGGACGGGTCATGCGTATTCCACTGGGCCTCATCGGCAGAGGCGTGCTCTGTGCGGTGTCGTCCCTCGGCATGGCGGTCACGCTGCCGCAGGCGGTGGCGGCCCCGGCCGCGCCTCCCGCCCACGCCTCGGCCGCCGCCGCGCCGCGGGTGAAGGAGGCCGAGCGGATTCCCTTCACCGAGCGCTTCCGCTCGGTGCAGCACGGCGGGATCGCGCGCGCGGCCAACACCGTCGCCACCTGCCAGGCCCCCGCCTCCCGGCACGCGACGAGCTGCCGTTCCGCCCAGGGCGGCCGGGCCGGCGCCAACGGCGACTACCGCATGACCTACATCGACGTCGACAAGGACCGGAACACCTACAACTCCAGCAGCGCGCACCTGCGCCTCCCCCAGGGCGCCGAGATCTCGTACGCCCGGCTGTACTGGGGCGGCAACCTCCGCGTCGGCGAGCAGAAGCCGGCCAAGGACAACGGCCGCGTGCTGTTCGCCGAGCCGAACGGCCAGTACAAAGAGGTGCTCGCCGACACCACCATCGGCCACCGCAAGGGCGGTGGCGCGGACGCCTTCACCGCCTCCGCCGACGTCACCCGCATCGTGCGCGCGGGCCGCTCCGGCTACTACACCGCCGGCCAGCTCAACGTCGCCAAGGGCCACTCCAAGGCCGGCACCTGGGGCGGCTGGACCCTGGTCGTGGCCTACGAGGACCGCCGCGCGCCGCTGCGGGAGCTCGCCATCTGGGACGGCTACGAGTGGTTCTCCGACGGCCGCCGCGGCCATGGCGTCCACCTCGACGGGCTGCGCATCCCCGACGGGGCCAAGGGCAGCCTGGGCGTCGTCGCCTACGACGGCGACCGCGGCACCGGCCACGAGTCGCTCAGCGCCTGGACGGAGTGGTCCCCCGAACTGGCGCTCACGGACGCCGCCAACCCGGCGGACGACCCGATGAACTCCACCATCGCCACCCACGGCCGGCCGGACACGGCCCGCCGGCCCGCGTACGCCAACACCCTCGGCTACGACTCCGACGTCTACGATCTGACGCCCGTCCTGACCCAGGGGGCCGAGGAGCTGTCCGTGTGGTTCGACGGCGGCTCCGACGCGTACCAGCTCGGCGCCCTCTTCCTCCAGGCGGACGCCTCCCGCTGAGAGAGCCCGTCCACGGCGCCTCCCCGGTGCAGCGGCACCCGCCCGGCACCGGGGACACGCCTTCCGTCAGGTCCGTGTCTGGGGAGCTGGGCGTGGAGCAACACACACCCGAGGAACGCCCGTTGACCGTGCTGCACATGGCGCAGCCCGCCGACGGCGGGGTCGCCCGGGTCGTCGTCGACCTGGTGCGCGCCCAGCGGCGGGCGGGCCTGCGCCCCGTCGTCGCCTGCCCGCCCGACGGTCCGCTCGCCCCGGCCGCCGCCGCGGCGGGGGCGCGGGTGCTCCCGTGGCCCGCCGCCCGCGACGTCGGCCCCCGCGTCCTCCCCGAGGCGCTGCGCGCCGCCCGCCTCGTCCGCGCGGTCCGGCCCGACCTGGTCCATCTGCACAGCGCCAAGGCCGGGCTGGCCGGCCGGCTCGCCGTGCGCGGCCGCGTTCCCACCGTCTTCCAGCCGCACGCCTGGTCCTTCGAGGCCGCCGACGGGCTCACCGGCTCCCTCGCCCTGCGCTGGGAGCGCTTCGCCGCCCGCTGGGCCGACCGCGTGATCTGCGTCAGCGAGGCGGAGCGGCGGCGCGGCCTGCGCCACGGGGTGGCCGCCCGCTGGTCCGTGGTGCCCAACGGCGTCGACACCGCGCGGTTCCGGCCGGGTGGGCGCGCCGCCCGCCGCGCCGCCCGGGCCGCCCTCCCCGCCCTGCGCGCGGTCCCCGCCGGCGCGCCGCTCGCCGTCTGCGTCGGCCGGCTCTGCCGCCAGAAGGGCCAGGACGTGCTGCTGCGCGCCTGGCCCGAGGTGGTCCGCGCGCTCCCCGGAGCCCGGCTCGCCCTCGTCGGGGACGGCCCCGACGAGGCCGACCTGCGCCGGATCGCCCCCGAGGGGGTGCTGTTCGCCGGCGCCTGCGCCGACACCGCCCCCTGGTACGCGGCGGCCGACGTCGTCGTGCTCCCCTCCCGCTGGGAGGGCATGGCGCTGGCCCCGCTCGAGGCGATGGCCTGCGGCCGCCCCGCGGTCGTCACCGATGTGGCCGGCGCCGCCGAGAGCCTGCCGGCCGGGCACGCCGCCGACTGCCTGGTCCCCCCGGCCGAGCCCCTGCCCCTGGCCCGCGCCCTCACCGCGCTGCTGTCCGACCCGTCCCGCGGCGCGTCCCTGGGCCGGGCCGCGGCCCGACACGTCCGTGCCGCCCACGACGTACGGGTGACCGCGCACGGGGTGCTGGGCCTGTACGGCGAACTGCTCCCGCCCCTGCCGGAGCGGCTGCACCAGCCCGAGCCCGCGAGCAGCGCGAGCCTCGCCGCCCGGGCCCCCGGCGGCGCGGCCCGCCCCGTACCGCCCGCCGGCGGCTCCCCGTTCCGTGACGCGCGGCGGGGGGCCGGGGCGGGCACCGACTTCAGGGAGGGCATCGCGCGATGACGACGGAGAACGCGGGGGTGACCGATACCGGGCGGGTGCTGCCCCTGTGGAGGACGCAGACCCGC
>NZ_JBPQTV010000359.1:0-6316 GCF_051386515.1 Streptomyces sp. URMC 123
GGGCGGGGCCGCGGCCGGAACGGTGGACGGAACGGCGAACGAGGGGCCGGGACCGGCGAGCCGGCGTCGCCGTCCTTCTCCGCGCTGCTGCCCGTCCCCGCGCCCACGGCCGCCGGGCGGCCGGGCCGGATCAGGCCGCTGTACCGCCGCCCCGGCGGGCGTGAGCCCAACCTCGCCCCGGGCCTGCTCGCGCATCTGGCGGCGCGGCTGGAGCGGCCTGTGGACGCGGTGGACGTGCTGGCGTGGACGGCCGCCGTCGTCCGGCGCGGCCCGGACGGCGGCTGCGAGGTGCCGCTGACCGCGTCGGCCGGCGTATGGGAGCGCGGGGTGGCGCTCGGCCGGAGGCTGCTCCGGCTGCACACGCGGGGCGCCCGGTGCGCGCCGGGGGACGCGGGCCCGCCCCGGCTGCCCGGCGGCAGCCGCCCGTACGTGCGCGCCTCGCTGCCCGCCGACCGGCTGCCGGAGCGGATCGCGTACGACGCCGAGGCGGCGGCGCTGCTGCTGGACGGCGGCCGGATCGCCCCGGTGGCGCCGGAGGCCTGGCAGTTCCGGGCCGACCCCGGGACCTGGGAATTCCGGGCCGCCGACGATCCGTTGGGGGCGCCCGGCGGCACCGGGGTGGGCACGGCGAGCGCCCCGGGCGCGCAGGGCGTGCCGAGCGCCCCGGGCGCGCTGGAGCAGTGGATCGCCGCCCGCGCCGCGCCGCCCTCCTCCGGCCCGCTGGGGGCGCTGCGCCCCGCCGGCGTGCCCCAGCGGTGGACCGGTGAACTGCTGGAGCTGATCACCGTTCTGACGCTGCTGGCGCGGGAGCGCCCGGAGCGGCTCCGGCTGGGCGCGGAGCTGTCCGTGGCACCGCAGGTGACGGTCGACGAGCTGCTGCGGGCGGGCGTGCTGCCGGCCCCTCCCCCGGCCCGCCGCCCGGCGTCCGTCCTTGAGCACCCGGAGGAGGGGCCAAACGGCCAGTTCGCCCTGCTGTGACGCGCCGTGGCGCCCGTGACGCCCGTGGCGCCCATGACGCCGGCGCTCCGTACGACGCCGGCGCTCCGTACGACGCGGCGTCTCCCTACGAGACCTGGGTCCCCTCGCCGCTCCGGCCGCTCCCGTCGCCCGCGCCGCCCCCACCGCTCTCCCGCTCGAACGAGGCGAGCACCCGGTTCACCGCGCGCTCGAACTGCGCGTCCATGTCGAGCGGCCAGGGGGCCCGCTCGTACGCCGCCGCCAGTCGCGGATGGCGCCCCTCGGCGAGCACCCGGGCCACATAGGCGGAGCGCGCGGCCTGTTCGGCGCCGGGCGGGAACGGGGAGGTGCGGTCCCGCTCGGCCATCGACAGCTCGGTGTCGACATAGGCGGTGACGATGCCGTTGACCATGGAGATCACCTCCAGCCGGGTCCCCGTGTCGGCGTCCAGGCTTTCCAGCACGGCCAGGCAGTGCTCCAGATAGCGCAGGGCGTTGGGGCTGAACCCGTGGGCGGGTGACAGCAGCCGGGGCAGCCAGGGGTGGCGGTGCATGATCGCGCGGGCCTGCCGGGCGAGCCCGAGCATGTCGGCGCGCCAGTCCCCCGAGGGCGGCGCCGACAGGTCGTACTCCGCGCACACCGCGTCCACCATCAGCTCGTACAGATCCTCCTTGCGCGGGACGTAGTTGTAGAGCGACATCGTGCCGCAGCCGATCTCGGCCGCCACCCGTCGCATGGACGCGGCGTCGATGCCTTCCGCGTCGGCGACCCGCACGGCCGCCGCGGCGATCTCGGCTCGGCTGTGCGCGGGTCGCGGTCCGCGCCCCGAGCGCTCGGGACGGGACCAGATCACCTCGGGGCCGGCCGGACGGCCATGGGCTGCCATTGATCATCACCTCGCTCCCCATCCTAGTTACGTACGCCGTACGGAGTGCGCTACCGTGGGCGAAGCGAAACTACGTACGACGTACCTAGTTAAGGGGGTCCCATGGCCGCTGTCCTCATCGAGGGGCTGCGCAAACGATTCGGCGACGTCCACGCGCTGCGCGGGCTCGATCTCGCCGTGCCCGAGGGCACCGTCTGCGGGCTGCTCGGCCCCAACGGCGCCGGCAAGACCACGGCCGTCCGGGTGCTCGCCACGCTGGTGGCCCCCGACGCCGGCACCGTGCGGGTGGCCGGCCACGACCTGGCCCGCGACCCGGGCGCGGTCCGCCGCTCCATCGGCGTGACCGGCCAGTACGTCTCCGTGGACCAAGACCTGACGGGCCGTCAAAATCTGCGGTTGTTCGCCCGGCTGTGCGGTCTGCGCGGCGCGGCGGTGGCCGCGCGGGCGGACGAGCTGCTGGAGCGGTTCGACCTGGGCGGCGCCGCCGACCGGCCGGCCCGCACCTACTCCGGTGGCATGCGCCGCCGCCTCGACCTGGCGGCCGGACTCCTCACCGAACCGGCCGTCCTGCTGCTCGACGAGCCCACCACCGGGCTCGACCCGCACAGCCGCGACGGCATCTGGGCGGCCGTGCGCCACCTCGCCCAGCGGGGCACCACCGTGCTCCTCACCACGCAGTACCTGGAGGAGGCGGACCGATTGGCCGGGGACATCGTGGTGATCGACCAGGGGCGGGCCGTCGCCCGCGGCACCCCGGGTGAGCTGAAGGCCGACATCGGCTCGTCCGCCGAGGTGGAGGTCGCCGACATCGTGGGGCTGTCCGCGGCCGCGGTCGTCCTCGGGCATCTGGCCGGGTCCCCGGCGCGGGTCGACCACGACCGGCTCACCGCCACCGCGCGGATCGCCGACGCCTCCGTCACCCTCCCCGCCATCGTCCGGGAGCTGGACGCCGCGGGGGTGCCGGTGGTCGACGCCGCGCTGCGCGCGCCCACGCTCGACGAGGTGTTCCTCCGCCTCACCGGCCGCGACCCCCACGGAGCCGCCGCATGAGCGCGCTCGCGAGCCCCTCCCCCGTACCGAGCCCCGCCCCCGTACGCGGCGCCGGCTCGCCGCTGTACGACGCCTGGGCCATGCTCGGCCGCCATCTGTGCCGGATGCGCAACGCCCCCGGACTGCTCGTGATCACCCTGGCCGCGCCGGTCACCCTGCTGCTCTTCTTCGGCTATGTCTTCGGCAGCGCGGTGACCGTGCCCGGGGGCGACTACCGCGAGTACCTGGTGCCGGGGCTGTTCGTCTCCATCGCCGCCAACGGCATCGTGACCGGGATGATCACCACGGCCCAGGACGCCCGGCACGGGGTCATGGACCGCTTCCGCACCCTCCCGATGAGCCGCGCGGCCGTGCCGCTCGGGCAGGCCGCGGCGGAGGCGCTGATCGCGGCGGTGGGCCTGGTGCCGCTGCTGCTGGCCGGGCTCGCGGTCGGCTGGCGGGTGCACAGCGGCCCGGCGGAGGCGGCCGGCGGCTTCGCGCTCCTGCTGCTGTTCCGCCTCGCCACGGCGTGGATCGGCCAGTACCTCGGCCTGCTGGTGGGCGACGAGCAGGCCGCCGGCCAGCTCAGCAGCACCACATTCGTGCTGTCGCTGGTCTCCAACACCTATGTGCCGACGGCCGGGATGCCCACCTGGCTGCGGGCCGTCGCCGAGTGGAACCCGATCAGCGCGGTGGTCTCGGCCACGCGCGAGCTCTTCGGCAACGCGGGCGCGGGCCCCGCCGCGGCGCCCGGCTCCGCCTGGCCGATCGCCCACCCCGTGATCGCCGCCGTCGGCTGGTCACTGCTGCTCATGGCCGTCTTCGCACCACTGACCGTGCGCCGGTACGCGCGCCGCACGGGCTGACGTACGGGGTCGCCCCCGCCGGCGTTCGGCGAAGATCCGCTCTGGCGCGGCGCGCGGGCCCCGCGATAGGACGGGGGCCATGGATCACACGCCACCCGGGCCGACCCCGCCCGCGCCGCACCCGCTGCCCCTGGAGGGCATCACCGTCGTCGCCGTCGAACAGGCCGTCTCCGCGCCGTTCGCCACCCGTCAGCTCGCCGATCTGGGCGCCCGGGTGGTGAAGGTGGAGCGGCCGGACGGCGGCGACTTCGCCCGTGGCTACGACACCGCCGTGCGCGGTCTCGCCTCGCACTTCGTCTGGGCGAACCGGGGCAAGGAGTCGATCGCCCTCGATCTGAAGGACCCGCGCGGCCGCGAGGTGTTGGAGCGGCTCGTCGCGGGCGCGGACGTGTTCGTCCAGAACCTCGCCCAGGGCGCCGCGGCCCGGCTCGGCCTCGACGCGGCGGCGCTGTGCGCCCGCCACCCCCGGCTGGTCGCGGTGGACATCTCCGGCTACGGCCCCGGCGGCCCGTACGGGCACAAGCGGGCCTACGACATGCTGGTGCAGTGCGAGGCCGGCCTGGTCTCGGTGACCGGCACCCCCGAGCAGCCGGTCAAGGCCGGCGTGCCGGCCGCCGACATCGCCGCCGCGATGTACGCCTTCTCCGGCGTGCTCGCGGCGCTGCTGCGCAGAGCGACCACGGGCCGGGGCGGGCCGGTCGAGGTGTCGATGCTGGACGCGCTGGCCGAATGGATGGGCCACCCGCTGTACCTGGGCCTGTACGGAGGGGCGGCCCCGGCCCGTACGGGTGTCGCGCACGCCGTCATCAGCCCGTACGACGCCTATGCCACGGCGGACGGGCGGCAGGTGCTGCTGTCGGTGCAGAACGACCGCGAGTGGCGGCGCCTGGCCGAGCAGGTGCTCGGGCGGCCCGAGCTGGCGGACGACCCGGCGTACGCCACCAACGCGGCCCGGGTCCGGGGGCGCGAGAAGACGGACGCGGTGGTCGCCGAGGCGCTGGCCGCGCTGGACTGCGACACGGCCGTCGCCCGGCTGGAGGCGGCGGGCATCGCCTGCGCCCGGCTGAACGGGGTGGCCGATCTGGCGTCCCACCCGCAACTGGCGGCGCGGGACCGCTGGCGGGAGATCGGCTCGCCCGCCGGGCCGCTGCGGGCGCTGTTGCCGCCCGTGGTGCTGCCCGGCGGGGAGCCGCCGCGGATGGGGGACGTCCCCGCGCTCGGCGAGCACACCGAAGCGCTGCTGCGTGCCCTCGGCATGACGGACACGCACATAGCAGCGCTGCGCCGGGACGGTGTGATCGCCTGAGGCCGAAGAGACCGAAAGGTCAGCCGCGGCTGCCGATGAGCGTGCGCCGCAGCCGCCGCAGGGGGGCGAAGAGCGAGACCCGCGACACCCGCGCGCCCCGGCTCGACGGCGCGTGCGCCACCTCGCGCGAGGTGATCTCGCGCATCAGCGAGGTGGCCTCGTCCGTCTCGTGCCGCGGCATGGCGGGGCCGGCCAGTACGGCGAGATGGCGGTCGAGCCGCGCGCTGGACGCGCCGCTCCCGCAGTTGATCGCAGGCACTCTGGGCCTGCTGCGCATTGCTATCTGTTCCATGACACTCCCCACCCGTACGAGGGCACCCGGCCCGGGCAGGGTAACCCTACCGCCCCGTCGCGTCACCCGCGCATCCACCGCCTCGGATTCACCTCCTCGGCAAGGGCATTGACGTGACACGACGCCCGGGCGGCGGTCCGGCGGCGACCCGGGGCCGCCGCCCGGCGGTCCCGGCCGCGCGGCCACCGCGCTCCGGGGGCTTCAACTGGCGCCCACCGAGGTAGATTCCCTCCGAATCGCTCTGCCGCGGGGCCGGTCGACGACCGCCCCGGCAGGGCGCGCCGTCGCGGCGGACGGAGGGGGTGCGCCCATGAGCCAGGGCCCGGTCGGGTCGGACGGCGGGCCGAGCGACGAGGGGCGGGCACCACAGCGGTTGGTCTCCGGGCGCTACCGCCTCCTCGAACGGCTCGGCGAGGGCGGCATGGGCGTGGTCTGGCGCGCCCGGGACGAGGTGCTCGGCCGCGAGGTGGCCGTCAAGGAGGTGCGGGCACCGGCCGATCTGGACCCCCGGGAGGTCCACCGGCTCTACGCCCGGCTGGAGCGCGAGGGCTGGGCGGCGGCGCGGATCTCGCACCCCAACGTGGTCACGGTCCACGACGTGGCCGCCGAGGACGGCCGCCCGTGGATCGTGATGGAGCTGGTGCGCGGCCTGACGTTCGCCGAAGTGCTGGAGGCCGAGGGGCCGGTGCCGCCCGAGCGGGCGGCGGCCGTGGGCCTGGAGGTGCTCGCCGCGCTGCGGGCGGCGCACGGCGCGGGCGTGCTGCACCGCGATGTGAAGCCGGGGAACGTGCTGATCGCCAACGACGGGCGGGTGGTGCTCTCCGACTTCGGGATCGCGGTCGTCGAGGGCAACACCGCGCTGACGATGACCGGGGAGCTGGTGGGCTCGCCCGAGTTCCTGGCGCCGGAGCGGGCCCTGGGGCGCGTGCCCGGCCCCGAGTCGGACCTGTGGTCGCTCGGGGTGATGCTCTACGCCGCCG
>NZ_JBPQTV010000360.1:0-6305 GCF_051386515.1 Streptomyces sp. URMC 123
GCGGCGGCCACCAGCCAGCCCTGCACCGCGTCGCAGCCGAGGTCCCGCAGCCGCTCCCAGGTCTCGTCGTCCTCCACGCCCTCGGCGACGACGAGCAGCCCGAGGGAGTGCGCCAGGTCGACCGTGCAGCGGACGATCTCCGCGTCCTCCGTGTCGACCGCGAGCCGGGCGACGAACGACCGGTCGATCTTGAGCTCGCTCACCGGCAGCCGCCGCAGGTGCACCAGCGAGGAGTACCCGGTGCCGAAGTCGTCGAGGGACATCTTCACGCCGTGGCCGGTGAGCCCGGCGAGCGTGTCCGCGGCGCGCTGCGGGTCCTCCAGCAGCACGTGCTCGGTTATCTCCAGCTGGAGCGCCCCGGGCGGCACCCCGTGCCGGGCGAGCCGGGCGGCGACGGCGCCGGCGAAGCCGGGGGTGTGCACGTCGCGGGGCGAGACATTGACGGCGACGGGCACCTCCAGGCCCACCGCGCGCCACTTGGCCACCTGGCCCAGCGCGGTCTCCAGCACGTACTCCGTGAGGTGGGGCATCAGCCCCGAGGACTCCGCTATCGCGATGAACTCGTCCGGCGAGACCCGGCCCCGCTCCGGGTGCACCCAGCGCACCAGCGCCTCCAGCCCGGCGACATGGCCGTCGAAGCCGACCTTGGGCTGGTAGTGCAGCTCCACCTCGCCGGCGTCGAGGGCCCGGCGCAGGTCGCCCAGCAGGCCGAGCCGGTCGGGGGTGTTGCCGTCCCGCTTGGCCTCGTAGACCTCCACCCCGCTGCGGTCCCGCTTGGCCTGGTACATCGCCACGTCGGCGCGGCGCAGCAGCCCCTCGGCGTCGAGGGCGTGGTCGGGGAAGACGGCGACGCCGGCGGACGCCTCCAGGACGAGGGTGAGCCCGTCGAGGTCGAGCGGTGAGCCGAGGATGGCGACGAGCTGGCGGGCCACGCGCTGGGCGCTGGTGGTGGAGTCGGCGGTGGGCAGCAGTACGGCGAACTCGTCGCCGCCGAGCCGGGCGGCCTCCGCGCCGCGGGGCAGGGCGTCGCGCAGCCGCTCGGCGATCTGGAGGAGCAGCCGGTCGCCCGCGAGATGGCCGAGCGTGTCGTTGACCGAGCGGAACCGGTCGAGATCGATCAGTACGAGGGCGGTGCGCTCGTTGGCCCGTTCGGCGTCGTCGATCGCGGTCCAGGTGCGCTCCAGCAGCCACTGCCGGTTGGGCAGCCCGGTCAGCGGGTCGCGCAGCTGTTCCTCGGCGCGGGCGCGGGCGATCCAGAGCGTGGAGTCCAGGGCGATCAGGGGGACGGCGAACAGCGGCAGCAGCACGGGCATGTGGACGGCGACCACGCAGATCAGCGGCGCGATGCCGAGCAGCGCCACGGCGACCAGGGCCTGGCGCACCAGGGCGGTCCGGGCGACGGTGGGCAGCCCACCGTCGCCGGGGGCGACGAGGAACCACAGCAGCACCCGGGTGACGGCGAGATAGCCGACGGCGGCGAGCAGGATCTCGGGCAGGACGAAGAGGTCCCAGGTGGCGGGCTGCCAGGGCCGTTCGACGGAGGGGATGGTGCCGAAGGCCGCGAGCGCGAGGGCCGCGGTGCCGATGCCGAGGATGTCCACGGCGCCGTGCACCAGGCCCTGCCGCCAGCGGTGCCGGCGGGCGGCGCTGACGAGCACCACCACGGCCAGGCTGACCAGCAGGGCGGGCACCCAGCCGTAGAGCAGCAGCACCGCCAGGGTGAGGGCGGCGCCGGAGCCGGTGCCGCCCCACCAGCGGTCGCGGCCGAGGGCGACCAGATGGCCCACGATGATGCCGGTGAGGACGGCGAGGGACCAGCCCACCGTGGCGTTCGGGAAGAGCGCGTGGCCGTCACCGAGCACCTTCACCACCCCGGTGGCGAGGGCGGCCCCGGCTATGGTGATCGCGGCCAGCGGCATCTTCGACGCGGCGAACCGGCGCAGCCGTGACACCGGGTCGGCGCTCTCGGTCGGTTTCATTCCCGTCCCTCTCACAGCCGGCGGTGCCCACGCCACGTCGTGACACCTCTTCCGATGCCACCACGTCTGAGATCCCACCACGCAGCCGTGCACGGCAGGCGCACACCTCAACAGTAGGCCGCGGACGCCTTTGACGGGCAGCGATCGGCAGCGGTTGCCCGAATGCGACCCAGGCACCCGTAACCATCTGGTATGCGCCGAACGGGTGACGGCTGACGGCTATTCGGGGGGCGCCAACGCGGCCTCCCGAGCGGCATCGACACCTTGTTCGAGCAGGACAGCGAAGCCGTCGTCATCGAGCACGGGCACCTTCAACTGGATTGCCTTGTCATACTTCGAACCCGGGTTGTCACCTACCACAACGAAGTCGGTCTTCTTCGAAACGGAACCCGTCACCTTCGCGCCTCGGCTCTGCAGCGCCTCTTTCGCGCCATCTCTGGTGTGCGAGGCCAGCGTTCCGGTGACGACAACGGTGATGCCCTCCAGGGGCCGCGGCCCCTCGTCCTCGCCGCCCTCCTCCTCCATCCGCACTCCGGCGGCCCGCCACTTCGCCACGATGTGGCGGTGCCAGTCCTCGGCGAACCACTGCTTGAGGGAGGCGGCGATGGTCGGCCCCACGCCCTCGGTGGCGGCCAGCTCCTCCTCCGAGGCCTCCTCGATCCGCTGGAGCGACCGGAACTCGCGGGCCAGGGCGGCCGCGGCCACGGGGCCGACATGACGGATCGACAGGGCCGTGATGACGCGGGCGAGCGGGCGCTCCTTGGCCGCCGCGATGTTCTCCAGCATCGCGACCGCGTTCTTCTTGGGCTCGCCCTTCTGGTTGGCGAAGAAGGTCACCACCTTCTCCTCGCCGGTCTTGGGATCGCGCTTGGGAAGCCCCGTGTCCTGGTCGAGGACGTAGGACTTGATGGGCAGCAACTGGTCGAGCGAGAGGTCGAAGAGATCGCCCTCGTCCTTCAGCGGCGGCTCCGACGGCTCCAGCGGTTGCGTGAGGGCCGTGGCTGCCACATACCCGAAGTGCTCGATGTCGAAGCACCGGCGGCCGGCCAGATAGAACATCCGCTCACGGATCTGGGCCGGGCAGTACCGGGCGTTGGGGCAGCGCAGATCGACATCCCCCTCCTTCATCGGCTGGAGGGCGGTGCCGCAGTCCGGGCACTCGGCGGGCATCACGAACTCCCGCTCGTCGCCGGTGCGCAGGTCCACCACCGGGCCGAGGATCTCGGGGATGACGTCGCCCGCCTTGCGCAGCACGACGGTGTCCCCGATGAGGACGCCCTTGGCCTTGACCACGTCCTGGTTGTGGAGCGTGGCGAACTCCACCTCCGAGCCGGCCACGGTCACCGGCTCCACCACGGCGTACGGCGTCACCCGGCCGGTGCGGCCGACACCGACGCGGATGTCCACGAGTTTGGTGTTGACCTCCTCCGGCGGGTACTTCCAGGCGATGGCCCAGCGCGGGGCGCGGGAGGTGGAGCCCAGCCGGCCCTGCAGCGGGATCTCGTCCAGCTTGACCACCACACCGTCGATCTCGTGCTCGACGGAGTGGCGGTTCTCCCCGGCGTACGCGGCGATGAACGCCCGCACGTCCTCCAGCCGGTCCACGACCTTGTTGTGCCCGGCGGTGGGCAGCCCCCACTCCCGCAGCAGGTCGTACGCCTGGGACTGGCGCGCGATGTCGAAGCCGCGGCGCGCGCCGATGCCGTGCACCACCATGTGCAGCGGGCGGCTCGCGGTGACCTTGGGGTCCTTCTGGCGCAGCGAACCGGCCGCGGCGTTACGGGGGTTGGCGAACGGCTTCTCCCCCGCCGCCACCAGCCGGGCGTTCAGCTCCTCGAACTTCTCCATCGGGAAGTAGACCTCGCCGCGGATCTCGACGAGCTCGGGGATCAGCCCGCCCCGCAGCCGCTCGGGGATCTCCGAGATGGTCCGGATGTTCGGGGTGATGTCCTCGCCGGTGCGGCCGTCGCCACGGGTGGCGGCGCGGGTCAGCCGCCCGTGCTCATAGGTGAGGTTGACGGCGAGGCCGTCGACCTTCAGCTCGCACAGGAAGTGGTACGAGGTGTCGCCCAGCTCCCGGGCGACGCGGTCCGCCCAGGCGGCCAGCTCCTCGTCGTCGAAGGCGTTGTCCAGGCTGAGCATCCGCTCGCGGTGCTCGACGGCGGTGAAGTCCGTCTCGTACGCCCCGGCGACCTTCTGGGTGGGCGAGTCGGGGGTGCGCAGCCCGGGGTAGGCGTCCTCCAGCGCCTCCAGGGACCGCAGCAGCCGGTCGAACTCGGCGTCGCTGATGACCGGGGCGTCCTTGACGTAGTACCGGAAGCGGTGTTCCTCGATCTGCTCGGCGAGCCGGTCGTGCTGCTCGCGCACCTCGGCGGGTGCTACCTCCTGCTGTTCGGCGGCCACCGTTGCTTCCTCCCGTTGTCCATGAGTGCGGTCACTCAGGGTTGTCACCGAGCGACTTCGCGGCCCGCGCGCAGTGCGCCTGCGCGGCCCGGGCGTACCCGGGCGTGGCCCCCGCCAGCCCACAGGCCGGGGTGACCACGACGGACTCGGCGAGAGTCCCCGGCGACAGGCCCAACCTGCGCCAGAGCGTCCTGACACCCATGACGCTACCGGCAGGGTCCGACAATGGGCCGTCGACGCCGGGGACGACCCCGGTGAAGAGGGTCAGCCCGCCCTCCACGGCCTCGCCGATGACCTCGTCGTCACGGTCGGTGAGCAAGGAGAAATCGAACGAGACGCCGCGCGCGCCCGCCCGGCGCAGCAGGGCGAACGGCACGTCCGGGGCACAGGAGTGCACCACCACGGGGGCGTCGCCGGCGGCCGCCATGACGTCGCGCAGCGCGCCCTCCACGACCTGCCGGTCGACGGCGCGGTGGGTGCGGTAGCCGCTGGCCGTCTTCACGTGCCCGCGCAGCACCGCCGTCAGCGACGGCTCGTCGAGCTGCACCACGAGCTCGGCGCCCGGCACCCGGCGCCGTACCTCCGCCAGGTGGGCGCGCAGGCCCTCGGTGAGCGACCCGGCGAGGTAGCGGCAGGCGCCGGCGTCGGAGAGCATCGCCTCGCCGCTCCTGAGCTCCAGGGCCGCGGCCATCGTCCAGGGCCCGACGGCCTGGACCTTCAGCGGGCCGGTCCAGCCCTGGGTGAACTCCTCCAGCGCGTCGAGGTCCTCGCCCAGCCAGGAGTGGGCGCGGCGGGTGTCGCGGCCGGGCCGGTCGCTGATGCGCCAGCCGCTGGGCTCCACGTGCGCGTACACCTCCACGAGCAGCCCGGCCGTGCGGCCGATCATGTCGGCGCCTGGGCCGCGCGCGGGGAGTTCGGGGAGGTAGGGGAATCCTTCGAAGGTGCCGGTCACGGTCTTCGCGGCTTCGCGCGCGTCCGTGCCGGGCATCGATCCGACCCCGGTCGCGGCCCCCGCCCACCGCCGGCTGCTGTTCTGCGTCTCGCTCACCCCGAAAGGTTACGAGACGTGGCAGGTGCCGCCGGTGCGCAGCGGGGCGGGTGGTCGCGGGGGCCGGTCCCGGAGCGGGTTACGGGGGCGGGTTACGGGGTGGCCGCTCCGCCGGTCGCGGGGGCCGCGGTCGGTGTCAGCCGCCGGGGCGTACGGACAGGTCGGTGATCTCCGCGTCCCGGGGCAGGTCCAGCGCGGTGAGGATGGTGGTCGCCACCGACTCGGGGGCCATCCAGCGCGAGGCGTCGTACTCCTTGCCCTCCTGCTGGTGGACCTTGGCCTGCATCGGGGTGGCGGTGCGGCCGGGGTAGACGGAGGTGACCCGGACGCCGTTGGCCTGCTCCTCGGCGCGCAGCGCGTCCGCGAGGGCCTTGAGGCCGTGCTTGCTGGCGGCGTACGCGCTCCACTGCGGGTTGGCGCGCAGGCCGGCGCCGGAGTTGACGAAGACCACGTGCCCCCGGGCCAGCCGGAGCTGGGGCAGCAGCAGCCGGGTCAGCTCGGCGGGCGAGACCAGGTTGGCGGCGAGCTGGCGCTGCCAGATTTTGGGCGTCAGGTCGCCGACGTCGCCGAGGTCCACGACGCCGGCGATGTGCAGCAGGGAGTCGAGCCGGTCCGGCAGTTCCTGGTGCCCGAAGGCCCAGGAGAGCTTCTCGGGGGTGGCGAGGTCGCCGACGAGCGTGCGGCTGCCGGGGAAGCGGCTCTCCAGCTCCTTCGCCCGGCCGGCGTCCCGGGCGAGCAGCCACAGATCGTCCCCGCGCTCGGCCAGCCGCTCGACGACGGCCGTGCCGATGCCCGACCCGGCTCCGGTGATCAGATGTGCAGTCATGGCCCCTAGCTTGCCCGACGGGGCTCCGGGCCGGGGGCCGGGTCCGCCG
>NZ_JBPQTV010000361.1:0-6188 GCF_051386515.1 Streptomyces sp. URMC 123
GATCCACACCGTCCCGCCGACCGGCGGGGGGCCGCCGCTCCGCTGCCGCCGGCGGACGGCGGGACGGTGTGGATCGTGGCGGGCGAGGTCGCGGGCGGCGGCGCTCGGGCGCGTACCGTCCCCCGTCCGGACGACATCGGTGAACCCGCACTCCGCGAGCAGGCCCGGCCAGCGCGAAGCCGGCAGCAACAGCGTGTCCGGCCGCAGTTCCAGGTCGGTGCGGTTCCAGAAGCTCTCCAGGGTGCCGAAGAACGGGACCAGGAGGTACGGGTCGTGCATCTCGAAGGCGAGCAGTTGCCCCCCGGGGGCCAGCAGCCGGTTCAACCGGCGCAGCGCGGCGGCCAGGTCCTTCGCCGTGTGCAGGGCGTTGGCGCCCACGACCAGATCGAAGCAGCCCTCGGCGAAGCCCTGCTCGGCCGGGTCGAGATCGAGGTCGAAGGTCCGGTACTCGACGAAGTCGTGGTCGGCGAACCGCCGCTCGGCCCGGCTCGGGAACAGCGGGGAGACATCCGTGAAGACATAGCGGGTGCGCTCGGGCGGCAACAGCGGCAGCAGGGCCGCCGTGGTGCCGCCCGTGCCGGCGCCGACCTCCAGGACGCGCAGCGGACGGTCGGCGGGCCACCGGTCCACCATCACCGACAGCAGCGCCTGGAGCACCCGGTTGTGGAAGCGGCACCAGGGCGCGATGTCGAAGAACTGCTCCAACAGCTCGGCCTCGCCCTCGGCGAACGACTCCATGGGGTCCTTCGTCCCCTGGAGAACGCCCGCCATGTCCGCGAAACGGGACGATGCCAGGGTGATCGGCGCCACATCGGCGGGGTAGTCGGCCGCCATCCGCCGCAGCACTTCCTCCACGGGGAACTCCTGGGCGGTCAGCCGCCACCCGCCCACCGGCTCCCGCTCGACCAGCCCATGGCGCTCCAGGAACGGCAGCATCAGCGCGCACAGCCGCCGGTGGGCGTCCTTCCCGGTGGGGACGAGATCGTCGACGGTGAACGGCGCGACCGGATCGGTCAGCAGCGCGTGGCAGGCCCGGGCGAAACCGAGCGCGATGCCTTCCCGCTCCATGCGCTCGCGGCGGGCGCCGCCCGGCCAGCGCCTCGCCCGGCGCAACGCGTCGACGCGCGGCGCCGCGGCGGCCAGGGTCTCGGAGGGGGCGGGCAGCGGGGAGCGCTGACCGGACGCCTCCGGCCACGGCGCGGCCCGCAGCACGCTGCGATGGCGGATCAGCGGGGTGGCGCCGAGGCCGGAGAAGCGCCGCAGCCGGCAGCCCTCCACCTCGGCCGCCACCGCGCCTTCCTCGTCGACGACCGTGATGTCCCAGCAGACCTCCGTCTCCGTGCGCCCCCGCTCGCGCACCCGCACCAACCCCCGCGGGCCGGGCGCCCGCCACACCCGTACGGCGTCGACGGCCCCCGGCAGATAGGCGTGCCCCCGCGCGATGGCGTCGGCCATCAGTGGCAGCCCCGCCTGGAGCGCGCCGTCGAGCAGCGCCGGGTGGATCTCGTAGGCGTCGGAGGGCGCCTCGTGCCGATAGGCGGCGAGGACCTCGTCGTCGCCCACGCGCAGCTCGCACAGCGTGCGGAAGGCCGGTCCGTAGTCGAGACCGGCCGCCGCCGCGGCGCGGTAGAGGGCTTCGGGGTCCGCCGGTTCGGCGCACCGCTCGCGCACCGCCGCGAGGTCGAGGGGGTCGGGTCGGCGCCGCAGCAGCCGGCGCACCCGGCACCGGGCGTGCCGGGTCGGCTCGCCCGTCCGCCCGGTGACACAGGCGACGACGACCGCGCCGTCCTCGGGGGCGCAGGTGAGCTGCAGCCGTGTGTGCACGGGGTTGTCCCACGGCACCACGAGGGCGCGGGTGATCTCCAGGTGCAGCACCTCGGCGGCGGCGCCCAGCACCCGCCGGCCCGCGGCCAGGGCCATCTCCACGTACCCGGTCGCGGGCAGCACCACCGACCCGCCGACCCGGTGGTCCGCCAGCCAGGGGACGAGCACCGGTTCCACCGGCCCGCTCCAGGTCGGCAGGGGGACCGCGAGCCGGTCCCCGAGCAGCGGATGATCCACCCCGCCGTCCCGGAAGGTCTCGTTCCAGACGCCGGGGGAGCCGGTCCAGTGCCGCTCCCGCTGCCAGGGGTAGGCGGGCAGGTCGGCGACGCGGCCGGGCACCGGGAAGTGCGTGTCCCAGTCCAGGTCCGCGCCGGCGGCGGCCAGGGCGGCCACGGCGGTGCGCAGCGCGGCCGGGCCGTCGCCGCCCCGGACGAGGGTGGGCACGACGGCCACGGGCGTCGGGCGCTTCTCCGTCAGCCGCCGCAGATAGGGCCGCAGGGTCGGGTGCGGGCCGATGTCGACGAACACGTCGTACCCGTCCTCCAGCAGACCCTCCACCGCCGGGGCGAACCGCACGGGCTGGCGCACGTTGCGGCACCAGTACTCCGCGTCGAGCTCCGTCCCCTCGACCGGGCCGCCGGTCACGGTGGAGACCATCGGCACGCGGGCCGGCGCCGGGCACAGCCCGTCCAGCGCCGCCTTCAGGGGCAGCTCGACGGGGTCCATGGCCGAGCTGTGGAAGGCGTGGTCCACGTCCAGCGGGGCGCAGGCCACGCCCCGGCCCGTCAGGTCGGCCACCAGGGCGGCCAGTTCGTCCTCGGGCCCCGACACCGTCACATCGCGGCCGGTGTTCACACAGGCGACCGTGAGCCCCGGACGGTCCTCGATCACTTCCCGGGCCCGCTCCCAGGGCAGCGACACGGCGGCCATGCGGCCGGAACCGGCGGTCGCGGCCTGGGCCTTGCCGCGGGCGGCGATCACCCGGACGGCCTGCTCCAGTGTCAGGGCCCCCGCCACATGGGCCGCGGCGATCTCGCCCACGCTGTGCCCCAGCACGGCCGCCGGCCGCACGCCCTGCCGCCGCAACACCTCCACCAGGGCCACCTGGACGGCGAACAGGAGGGGTTGCGCGAACTCGGTGGCCCCCAGGCGGTCCGCGAGCGAGGGGTCGGTCAGGGCCTCGGTCACCGACCACCCCGTACGGGCGGACAGCAGCGCGTCGACGGTGTCCACGGCCTCCCGGAAGACGGGGTCCGCGGCCAGCAGGTCCGCCCCCATGCCGGCCCACTGGGCGCCATTGCCGGAGAAGGCGAAGACGACACGGCCGCGGGCGACGCCGTCGGCCACCGCGGCGCCGCCCTCGCCGGTCCCGGGCGTGGGTTCCTGATCGGGCCCGGTCTCCCGAACGGGTTCGGCTTCGGATTCCCGTACGGGGTTGGCGGGCCGCTGCCCGTTCACCGCTGGGGCCGTCCCCGGGGCCTCGAACGGCTCGGACGCCGCGGGCGCCTCGGACGGCGTCTCGGGTGGCGCGTCGGACGGGCGGGTGGCCTCCGAGGTCCCGTTTGCCGTGGAGGGCTCGGCCGCTTCCGCCGAAGGCGCGGGGTCGAGCGCCGCGGCGAGGCCGTCGAGCCGCCGGGCGGCCTGCGCGGGCCCGTCGGCGAGCACCGCCGCGCGGTACGGGTGCGCGCCCCGCCGCCGGGAGGCGGTCCAGGCCAGATCGTAGAATTCCGCGGAGGCCGCGTCCGCCATGCGCCGGGCCATCCGGCGGACCGCCTCCGCGAGCGCCGCACGGGATCGGGCCGACACCACCACCGGGCGGGCCCTCCCCGGCACACCGTCGGACGGCGGCGCCTCGGCCCGTACGGCAGTGGGCGGCGCCTCGGCCCGTACGGCGGTGGGCGGCGGCGCCAGGATCACATGCGCGTTCGCCCCGCCGAAGCCGAAGGAGTTCACGCCCACCACCGTCCGCGCGCCGACGGCCAGTTCGCGCGGCTCGACCGCCGGAGCCAGCCGCAGTGCCGCGAAGTCGACCCGGGGGTGGGGCGGGAGGGCGTGCAGCGTGGGCGGCACCACCCCGTGGCGCAGCACCAGCAGCGCCTTGAGCAGCCCCGCGATGCCCGACGCGGGCTCCAGGTGCCCGAGATTCGACTTGATCGAGCCGATCGGCAGCTCACCGCCCGTACGACCGCTGCCGAGCGCCCGCCCGATGGCCTCGCACTCGATGGGGTCGCCGACCGGGGTCCCGGTGCCGTGCGCCTCCACATAGCCGATCTCGTCCGGGGCCACGCCCGCCCGCGCGTACACCTGCCGCAGCAGCCGCTCCTGCGCCTCCATCCGGGGCAGGGCCAGCCCCGGGGTGCGGCCGTCGCAGTTGACGGCGCTGTCCACGATGACCGCGTGGACGCGGTCGCCGTCGGCGATGGCGTCGGCCAGCCGCTTGAGCACCACGAGCCCGCCGCCCTCGGCGCGCACATAGCCGTCGGCGCCGGCCGAGAACGAGCGGCACCTGCCGGTGGGGGAGAGCATCGACGCCTGGGAGAAGCCCACGTAGTGGTAGGGGCACAGGAGAAGGTTCACGCCGCCGACGAGCGCCGCGCGGCAGGCACCGGCCAGCAGGGTCTGACAGCCCTGGGCGAGCGCCACCAGGGAGGAGGAGCACGCGGTGTCCACGGACAGGCTGGGCCCGCGCAGGTCCAGGGCGTGCGAGATGCGATTGGCGGCGATCGAGGAGGCCGCGCCGGACATGGTGTACGCGTTGACGTCCTCGATCGTGACCATCTGCATCGCGCCGTAGGAGTGGTCGGAGATGCCGACGAGGACGGCCGTGTCCGAACCCGCGAGCGCCGCCGGGGCGATGCCGGCGTCGTCGCAGGCCTCGGTCGCCAGCTCCAGCAGCAGCCGCTGCTGCGGGTCCATCTGGGCGGCCTCCTTCGGCGAGATGCCGAAGTAGGCGGCGTCGAAGCCGCTGATGTCGTCGAGGAACCCGCCCGCGTCCGTATAGCTCTTCCCCGGGCGCGGCATCGACGGGTCCACATAGCGCTGCGCGTCGAACCGGTCGGCCGGCACCCGTGTGATGAGGTCCCGGCCCTCGATCAGGGCCCGCCACAGCCCGTCGAGGTCCGTGATCCCTCCCGGCAGGCGGCACGAGGCCCCCACCACCGCGATCGACCGCTCGGCACGGTCGGGCCCGCATCCGTCGACGCCCATGGGAAACCGCCCTTTCCCGAGAGACAGCAAGAGAACAGCAGGGGGACAGGAAGAGGTGAGGAAAGGTGAGGAAAAGTGAGGACAAGGAGAAGGAACGCGAGGAGCGGGCGGGGGAAGGCGAAAGGACGTGCGCCCAGGGGGCGGAGAGATCAGCGGTGCCGCTCGACCGGCTTTCCGTGGCGCCGCGGTCGTCGCCACGGCATGTGGTTAGTGATAGCCGCCAGCCAGGGAGATAAACGGATAGCAACTCTTTCGCGTGAACCTGGCGAAAGTGCGGGCGATTGCGTCAACCGGCTGTCGGCGTGGGAGAGTTGGCGTCCGGCTGCGGCGCCGGCCGGTGGGTGGCGCTCGCGGGCGCCGCACCGTCCCGCGCCGGCTCCTCGGGGGTGGGGGGCGGCTGATGGGCGCTCGGGCCCTCGATGGGTGGCAGGATCAGCGGGGCCACACAGGCCGCGAACGGCCGCCGCGCCGCGAGGGCGGAGCCGGCCAGGGCCGCCGCCACCACGCTCGCCCCCACGACCCAGCCCAGCGAGGTCACCAGCAGGGCGGCCACGACGGCCGCGCCCAGACAGGGACCCAGCACGGCGAAGACCGCCAGCCCCACCGGGAAGAGCCCGGAGAGGGGATCGGCGTCCCCCAGCGCGCGGGCGCCCCGCGCGTACCAGTGCACGGCCAGGGCCAGCAGTGCCGGAATGAGCACCAGGCCCATGCCGCCCAGGGTCCGGGCCACGTCGGAGGTCAGCCAGTCCATCACGCGCCCGGCGAGCGGCATGTCGTCGAAGTGCCGGAAGACGGACGGCTCGGTGGAGAGGAACCGCTGGTAGCCGGTGCCGTCCCAGCCGTGCACCAGCAGGAAGAACACGACGAAATAGGGGACGAGCAACTGGGCGCACGCGGCGCCCGGCCGCTCCCGGACGAGCAGCCGGCGGCTCACCTCGAAGCCGACGACCCCCATGCCGACGTTCGTGGCGGCGAAGCCGGCGACGAGCCACCCGGGGAGCCCGGCCTGGGCGTGCATCGTCTCCCAGCTCGGGAACCGCCAGAGCAGCCAGACGCCACTGGGGGAGAACAGCAGCGCGAGGTAGAGCAGCGCCCCGCACAGATACGGGTTGGCGAAGTCGCCCGGCCCCCAGCCCGGCCCCCACCCCGGGGAGCGC
>NZ_JBPQTV010000362.1:0-6098 GCF_051386515.1 Streptomyces sp. URMC 123
GCACCCGGACGGCACCACCAGCAAGATCGACGCGGGTGGGGCAGGGTCACTTCACGATCGTGATGCGGTCCGCCTTCGGCGGGGTCAGGGGCGAGGCCGCCGAGGAGTGGGCGGTCAGGTACGCGGTGAAGGCCTCCAGGTCGGAGACGCCCACGTACTTGTTCCTGCCCTCCTTGAGGACCGTGAAGCCGTCGCCGCCGCCCGCCAGGAACTCGTTCATCGCGACGCGGTACGTCTTCGCCGGGTCGATCGGCGCGCCGTTGACCTTGATGGAGTCGGTCACGATCCGGGCCGCGCCCGCCTTGGTCAGGTCCAGGGTGTAGGTCAGGCCCCGGGAGACCTGGAGGATCTTCGGCGACGCCTCGTTCGGGCCGCTGACCTGCTGCTGGAGGGCCGTGATCAGTTGGGCGCCGGTCAGGTCCACCGCGTTCATCATGTTGGTGAACGGCTGGACCGTGAACGCCTCGCCGTAGGTGACCACGCCGTCGCCCTCGCCGCCCGACGCCTTGTGCGCCAGGTCCGAGCGGATGCCGCCGGGGTTCATCAGGGCGATCTGGGCGCCGCCCTTGTCGGCCGGTGCCATCGCCTCCAGCTGCGCGTCACCGATGAGATCGCCGAGCGGGGACTCGTACGTGCCGGCCCCGCGGCCCGGGATGTCCGCGGCGATGTGGCCCACCGGGCGCCCGGCGACCGGCGCCGCCAGCGCCGACCAGCGCTGGATCAGCGAGGTCATGTCGGCGGCCTTCGGCTGGTCGCGCCGCACCACGTGGTTCGCCGAGCTCACCTTGGTGCGCACGATGTCACCGGTCCACCGGTCGTACGTGAGCGTGGTGTCGGTGTAGAGCTTGCCGTACGAGGAGGCCGAGGTGACCATGCGCGGCTTGCCGGAGGGGTCCGGGATCGTGCACACGTACGCCTGGTGGGTGTGGCCGGTGACCAGCGCGTCCACCTTCGGGGTGAGCCCCTTGGCGATGTTGACGATCGGGCCGGAGATGCCGTCCCCGGCGCCCGGGCTGTCGCAGTTGTAGTTGTACGAGGACGAGGCCGGCGCGCCGCCCTCGTGGATCAGCGCCACGATCGACTTCACGCCCTGGCGGTCCAGCTCCTGGGCGTACTTGTTGATCGTCTCGATCTCGTCCTTGAACTTCAGGCCCTTGATGCCCTCGGCGTTGACGACGTCCGGCGTGCCCTCCAGGGTGACCCCGATGAAGCCGATCTTCACGCCGCGGTGCTTCCAGACCGTGTACGGCTTGAGGATCGGCCGGCCCGTCCTCTCGTCGATGACGTTCGCCGCGAGATAGGGGAAGTCGGCGCCCTGGAAGACCTTGCCGGGCTCGTAGCAGCCGTCCTTGGGGTGGCAGCCGCCCTTCTGCATGCGCTCGAGTTCCTTGCGGCCCTCGTCGAACTCGTGGTTGCCGACGCTGGTCACATCGAGGTCGAGCTTGTTCAGCGCCTCGACGGTGGGCTCGTCGTGGAACAGGCCCGACAGCAGCGGGCTGCCGCCGATGAGGTCACCCGCGGCGGCGGTCACGCTGTACGGGTGGCCCTTGCGCGCGGTGCGCAGCGAGCTGGCGAGGTACTCCACCCCACCCGCGTCGATCTTGCTGGTGGTGCCGTCCGGGTGCTGGTGCGTGACCTGACCGGAGGAGCCCTGCGGCGGCTCCAGGTTGCCGTGCAGATCGTTGAACGACAGCATCTGGACGTCGACCGTGCGGCCCGGCCACCAGCCGCCGCCGAGTCCGAGGCCCCGGCCGTCGCCGTACGCGTCGGACGCGCCGGCCCGGCCGTCGACGCCGTACCCGCCGCTCGCGCCGCCGGCCGCGGCCCACTGCTGCCGCTGGGCGCCGTCCGTGCCGTTCGCGCCGTCGGCGCCGTGCGCGCCCGCGGGTATCGCGGTGGCCAGCACCCCCGCGGCGGCGAGCGCCGCCGCACCGGCCGTCAGGCGGCGCGCTCTCCGGCGCCGTTGAGGTGTCGCTGACATGGGTGTTCCCCTCCGTGTGGTCACAACGGACGGCAGCCTACGGTCAACGCGCGTAGCGTGTCAGGAGCATGAAGGTAACGAGCCGGTTGCGTACCGGGGCACGGGGGACCGCCTACGACCCCGCCCCGGCCCCGGGTCGTAGGCTCGGGAGCATGACTGACGCAGCGGAGCGGAACGCCATCCGACGGATCGAGCACCTCGACGAGGTGCCGCCGGAGACGGCGCGGACCGTGCTGGAGATGATCGAGGCCGCGGCGCGCACGGACGGCCAGATGGCCGTGTCCGAACAGGGGCGCCTCCAGCTCCGCGGCGGGCGCCGCGAGGGCGTGCGCCACCTCCTGCT
Source organism: Streptomyces sp. URMC 123 (assembly GCF_051386515.1). Lineage (NCBI taxonomy): Bacteria > Bacillati > Actinomycetota > Actinomycetes > Kitasatosporales > Streptomycetaceae > Streptomyces > Streptomyces sp. URMC 123. Next base: position 2,325 of record NZ_JBPQTV010000362.1, read on the forward strand.
GCGGGAGGGCGACGAGCTGGTGGGCTACGCCCAGCTGGAGGAGACCGACCCGGTGGAGGCGCCGGCCGCCGAACTGCTGGTGCACCCCGGCTTCCGGGGGCGCGGGCACGGGCGCGCGCTCGGCCTCGCGCTGCTGGACGCCTCCGGGCGCCGGCTGCGGCTGTGGGCCCACGGCGGGCACCCGGCCGCCCGCCACCTCGCCCAGGCGCTGGGGCTCACCCTCTTCCGGGAACTGCGCCAGATGCGCAGGCCCTTGACCGAGCCGGACAGCGGGCTCGCGGAGCCGGTGCTTCCGGAGGGCGTGACCGTCCGGACGTTCCGGCCGGGCGAGGACGACACGGCCTGGCTCGCGGTGAACGCGGAGGCGTTCGCCCACCACCCCGAGCAGGGCGCGCTCACCCAGCGCGACCTGGACGACCGCAAGGCCGAGCCGTGGTTCGACCCCAAGGGCTTCTTCCTCGCCGAGAAGGACGGTCGGATCGTCGGCTTCCACTGGACCAAGACGCACGCGGCCGAGGCGCTCGGCGAGGTGTACGTGGTCGGGGTGCTCCCCGGTGCCCAGGGCGGCGGCCTCGGCAAGGCGCTCACCCTCATCGGGCTGCGCCACCTGGCCGGGCAGGGGCTGCCGACGGCGATGCTCTACGTCGACGCGGACAACACGGCGGCGGTCACGGTCTACGAGCGGCTGGGGTTCACGGTGCACGAGGTGGACCTGATGTACCGCTCCGAGACGTGAGGTTCGCGGGTCCGCCGCGCCGGGCCTGACGCCCGCTCTCCGCCCCGCCGGGCGTGACGCCCGGCCCCCCGCCGCTCCCGAGCGCTCCGCCCACGGCCGTACGGTCCGGGGTGGGGCGCTCGTGCGCTTTCCGGCGTTACGGGCTTTGCGGGCGCGCCCCTCGTACGGCGCGGCCCGATGTGATCAACCGCTTGACACCCCTGGACCCCGTCCACCACCCTTTCACTACTCAATTAGTGAAAGGGTGGTGAGCGCGGCCATGGTGGAGTTCCGCATCGACCGCCGCAGCGGCATCGCCACCTATATGCAGATCGTGCAGCAGACGAAGCAGGCCCTGCGGCTGGGGCTGCTGGCGCCCGGGGACCGGCTGCCGACGGCCCGGGAGGTCGTCGCCGCCACCGCCATCAACCCCAACACCGTGCTCAAGGCGTACCGCGAGCTGGAGCGGGAGGGGCTGGTCGAGCCGCGGCCGGGCCTCGGCACGTTCGTGCGCCGGTCGCTGGCCCGGCCCGGCGCGGGCGCCGACTCCCCGCTGCGGGGCGAACTCGCCGCCTGGGTGGGCCGGGCGCGGGCCGCCGGCCTGGACCGGGAGGACGTGGCGGCGCTCATGGCCTCCGTGGTCGACGAGAGCTTCGCCGCGCCGGCGACCGGTACGGCCACCGCCCCCGCGCCCCGTACGCCCGCCCGCTCACCCGAGGGGAACGCATGAACCACCTGACCACCCAGCCGGCAGACGGCCGCACCGCCCTGGAGGTGACCGCGCTGGCCAAGGCGTACCGCCGCCGCTCCCGCCGCCGGCCCGTCCAGGCCCTGCGGAACTGCACCTTCCGGCTGCCCGGCGGCCGCATATGCGCCCTTGTCGGGCCCAACGGCGCAGGCAAGAGCACCCTGCTCACGCTGCTGGCCGGGCTCGACACCCCCACCGAGGGCACCGTCCGCGTCTTCGGCGCCGCCCCCCGTACGGCCGCGGCCCGCACCCGGACCGCCTACCTCGGCCAGGACAAGCCGCTCTACCCGGGGTTCACCATCGCCGAGACCCTGCGGTTCGGGCGCTCCCTCAACCCCGCCACCTGGGACCAGGCGCTCGCCGAGCGCATCGTCGACGAGGGCGACGCGCCGCGGGACGCGCGCGTCGACACGCTCTCGCGCGGCCAGCGCGCCCGGGTCGCCTTCGCCCTCGCCCTCGCCAAGCGCCCCGAACTGCTGCTGCTCGACGAGCCCATGGCCGACCTCGACCCGCTCGCCCGCCACCGGATGACCGCCCTGCTGATGGCGGAGGCCGCCGAGCACGGCACCACCATCGTCCTGTCGTCGCACGTCCTCGCCGAACTGGAGAACGTCTGCGACTACCTGCTGCTCGTCGACGGCGGGCGGGTCCGGCTCGCCGGGGAGGCCGAGGACGTGCTCGGCGCGCACCGCCTGCTCACCGGCGTCGCGACCGGCCCGGGCGACCCGCCGGAGCTGGCCCCCCACACGGTGGTGGAGACCCGCACCACCGGCCGTCAGATCACCGCGCTCATCCGCCCCGAGGGGCCGGTCGCCGGCCGCTGGGAGAGCGCGGAACCGTCCCTGGAGGAAGTCGTGCTCGCCTATCTGCGCACACCCGAGGCGCCCGCCCTGCTCGCCCCGAGCGCGGAACCGCTCGCCCCCGCGGCCGGCTCCCGGTTCGGCGGCGGCGCGGAGGCCGCCGTATGAGCGCCCGGAACGCCCCGGGCCTGCCGAGCGCGACGGGCACCGCACCGGCCACGAGGGACACCGCGCCGGCCACGAGGGACACCGCGCCGGCCACGAGGGACACCGCGTCGGCCACGACGGACACCGCGCCGGCCACCAGGGACAGCACGCAGGCCACGACGGGCACCGCGCGGACCGCCGCGGCCGGCGCCCGTACGAGGGTCGTGCCCCGGGGCGAGGCCCTCGGCGGCCTGCTGTGGGCCGTCTGGCGCCGCCACCGCGGCCTCGTCCGCGCCGCGGTCGTCCTGCTGGTCGTGACCGCCGGCTGGCTGCTCTGGCTGCGCTGGGCCATGACCGACTACGTGGGGGCCCGCGACCTCTCCGGCTGCTCGGCCACCCACCACCTGGACGGCTGCTCGGCCCAGGCCCAGGCGGCGGTCGACCACGTCCGCACCACCTACGGCTACCAGCTCATGGGCCTCGGCATCGCCCTCGGCACGTTGATGCCCCCGCTGGTCGCGGCCGTGGTGGCCGGGTCGCTGATCGCGCGGGAGACGGAGAGCGGCACCTACCGGATGGCCTGGACGCAGTCGGTCAGCCCGACGCGCTGGCTGGCCGCGACGCTGGCCCTGCCCACCGCGGCCGTGATCGTCGGCGGCGGGCTGCTGAGCGTGCTCTTCCAGTGGACCTGGAACAGCGTCGACCACGATCTGACCGGGCTCCCGTGGCACGACGCGTACGTCTACGACGCGATCGGGCCGGCCCCGGTCGCCCGGGGGCTGCTGGCCGTCGCCGTCGGCGCCCTGGCGGGGCTGCTGCTGCGGCGGACGTCCCGGGCCCGGTACGCGGCCGTGCTCGGCGGCGGGCTGCTGGCCGGGGTGGTCTCCGTGTACGTGCGGCCCCTGCTGATGCCCCGCCTGACGGAGTCCTCCCCGGGCTACCCGGAGCTGGACGCGGACGCCTGGACGGTCGAGTCCGGCCATATGACCGCGACCGGCGGGCGGCTGCCGGCGGACGTCTGCGACGGCGCGGGGGTGGGCGACTCCTACCAGGCGTGCATGGACGGCCGGGGCGTGACCGACTGGTACGTGGACTACCACCCGGCGTCGCACCTGTGGCCCCTGCAGGCGCTGGAGGCGGGCGTGGTGCTCGCGCTCGCCGCGGTGCTGGCGGCCACGGCGTTCCGGATCATGCGCCGCCGGCACGGCTGATCCGCCGCCGGCACGGGCAGGGCGTCCGCCGGCACGGACAGGGGCGTCATCGGCGGGGACAGGGCACCGCCGGTACGGCTGAGGCGCGCCGCCGCCCGGGACAGGGCGCCGTCGGTTCACCGACGGCCCCCACCCCCGGCCACCCCGCCGCAG
>NZ_JBPQTV010000363.1:0-6076 GCF_051386515.1 Streptomyces sp. URMC 123
GGGTGTCCTGGCGGGGGGTGGGGGTGTCGCCCGTGGCGCGGTCGAGCAGGCCCGTGCGGGCCGCCAGGGCCGCCGCCTCCAGGCGGGAGCCGACGCCGAGTTTCATCAGCACGCGCTGCACATGCGTGCGGGCCGTGCTCGGTGCGATGCCCATGCCCGCGGCGATCAGCCGGGTGTCCTCGCCCTCGGCGACCCGCACCAGCACCTCGATCTCCCGGGGCGTGAGCATCTGGAGCAGCCGGGCGGCCTCGTCGTCCGGCTGGGCCGCGGGGTTGAGCAGCTCGGCGAAGGCGCCCTGGAGGAGCATGGGGGCGACGGCCGCCTCGCCCGCCCTCGCCTTGACCATGGCCCGCTCGACGCCCTCGATCCGCTCGTCGTGCCGCACATAGCCGGACGCGCCGGCCGCGAAGGCCGCCGCGATGCCGCGGGGGCTGGGCACCGGCCCGAGGACGACGACCGCGACCTGGGGCCGCTCCCGCTTGATGCGCACGATCGGGTCGAACGCTCCCGGCTCGGCGGGCGCGGCCGTGCCCAGCAGGCACACCTCCGGAGCCCTGCTCACCACCAGCTCCGCCGCCCCGGCGCTCGGCGCGGCCGCCGCGAGCACCCGGTGCCCGCGCAACTTCAGTGCCGAGGCGAGCGCCTCGGCGAGCAGACGGTGATCGTCGACCACCATGAGCCGCACGCCCATGAGCTTCCCCCCAATCCCCCGATGAGCTTAGAGCCTGTCCCGATATTCCGGTCGACGCGGAATTCGGGACAGGCTCCTGCCCAGGCCGTTTGCCCCCGGAAGCTACACGCTTGTTCGACGTCGCGCGCCCCTTACTCGGCAGAAGCCCACCGGAATGCCGAAATACCGGCCATTAGGGGCCCCTTGACACGGGGCGCGCCGCACCGCGGGCCGGTGGAATCGCGGCCCGAACGCCGGCCCGTACGCCCGGCGGAAAACGCGCGGCGCGAACGTGCGGCGCGTACGTGCGGCGCGAACGCGCGGGAACGCCCGCGGATACGGATACGACGCGGCCCCGCCCGTACGGATACGGGCGGGGCCGACGCGCGCGGCCGGCGCGGATCAGCTCGCGCCGAACGCCAACAGAACGTGCTTGTTGAACGAGGCGCCGCTCTTGGACAGCAGGTCCTCCGCGAGGAAGAGCCGGCCGCCCGCGTACGTGGCCTCACCGCGCTCGGGCGACAGGCGCGACTCCGACTCCGCCGTGTCGTTCGGCAGCCGCAGGTACACCTCCTGCTTGCCCGCGCCCGGCTCGACGCTGACGACCTGGCCGCCGGAGTCGTAGGTGGCCTTGATGTACGCGATCACCCGGTCGCCGTCCATCCGCAGCGGCAGGATGTGCCGCTTCTCGCCGGCGCCCGACTTCCACTTCGGCTTGCCGTTGTTGAGGTCGAAGGCGACGATCTCGTTGGTGCGGCCGAACTCGCTGTCGCCCTGGTGCTCCTCGGTCGGCAGGTAGACGGTGTCCTTGTCCACGGCGGCCGTGGTGCAGGACTCGACCTCCAGGCTGCAGTTGGGCTGGTACTTCGTGCCGTACTTGCCCTTCTCCAGCGAGATCTTGGAGCGCAGGGCGCCCTGGTCGTTGAGGGCCAGCAGGTCGGTCTCGCCGATCTCACCGGCGCTGATGGCGAGCACGACGGGGTTGGTGCTGACGACGGCGACGTTCTGGACGCCTTCCATCACGTCGTAGGTCCACTGCGGGTTGCCCGTCTTGGGGTCCAGCTTCTGGACCTTCCACGGGCCCTTGCTCACGTCACCGCAGTTGGCGACCGCGACCAGCGCGGCGCCGCCGGCGTAGCCGTTGTCCTTGCACTTGCCCGGCTTGGGCGTCCACAGCGGCTGGCCGCCGCCGATCGGGAAGGCGGCGCCGCCGTGCAGGCCGGCCACCGCGACGGTCTCGCCGCTGATGGTCACGCTGTCGAGACGCATGAACGCGTCGCCGTCCTTGATCTGCTCCTGCCACAGCTTCTTGCCGCCGGCGATGTCGAAGACCACGAGCTTGTTGCAGCGCGGGTACTTCTCCGTCGCCGTCGGCTTGCTCTCCTGCACGACCACGGCGGCCTTGCCGTCGGCGGTCATGTGCTTGGAGGCGGCGCAGATCTGGCCGTCCAGCGGGATCTTCCAGGCCTCCTTGCCGCCGCCGGCCGCCAGGTCATAGCCGGTGATGGCGTACGGCGTGCCCTTGGCGAGGACCTTGTCGGTCGCCCACTGGCCCTTGACCTCCATGAGGTCGGTGTCGAGCGTGGGGTAGGGCACGCTGAAGAGGAGCTTGCCGTCGGCGGACTTGGGCTTGTCCGGGCCGCTCTTGGCGCCGTCCTTGCGGTCGCCGTCGGCGGCCCGGGTCTCCTCCTTGCCGCCGTCGTCCTTGGCGACGAACCAGATGCCGCCGCCGGCGATGAGCAGCACGGCGAGCGCGGCGCCGATGATCGCGAAGAGGCGGCCCTTCGACCCGCCGCCGCCCGTGCCGCCGGGGCCCTGAGGGGCGCCGGGGTACGGCGTCTGGGGCGGGTACATGCCGAACTGCTGCTGGCCGTAGGGCTGCGTGGGCTGACCGTACGGCTGACCGGGCTGGGGCTGGCCGTACGGCTGGCCGGGCTGCGGCTGACCGTACGGGCCCGGCTGGCCCGGGGCGTGCTGGCCCGGCGCCTGCGGATAGCCGTACGGGGCCTGGGGCGCGCCCGGCGGGGCCTGCGGCGGGCCGGGCGGCACCGGCGCGCCGTACGGGCTCGGGGGCACGGGCGGCATGGCCGCCTGGGTCGGCTGGTAGGCGGGGTTGCCCGCCGGCGCGGTGGGCGCGCCGGGGGTGCCCGGAGCCTGGGGAGCGCCCGGTGCCTGGGGCGCGCCCTGCGCGCCGGACTGGGCGTCGGCCGCGGCCGGCCCGGAGGGGCTCTGCGGCGGCTGCGCGGGCTGCTGGGGCGCCTGGGGATAGCCGTAACCCGGGGCGCCGGCCGGCTGGCCCGGAGGCGTCTGCGGATATCCGTACCCCGGCGCTGCCCCGGCGGGGGCGGACGGCGGGGCATCCTGCGGTGCGCCGAAGCCGGCCTTCGGGGTCTCCTCGGCGGGGCCGGGCGGAGGCTGATGTGGCGGCTGGGGCGGCTGGGACATGGACGTTTTACCTCTTTACGTGGGTCCACGGCCCGACCGGCCTCCCCCGCTATCCCGAGGGCGGAATCCCCCCAGGAAGGAGCGAATCGGACAATCGACCCACCAATGAACGGTAGGTGAGCGGGAGTTCTTTGTATCACCCGGGGGTGTCAAGGGCCCGTCCCGGTGGCCCGACGGCGCCCCTCGCGGCCCCGCGCGGGCGGGCGGATCGCCCACGGTGACGGCCTTTCGGGGCCTTCGTACGGCCGCGGCCGGCGCCGCCCCGGCCGCCGGCCGGGCGGGACAGGTGACGCCCGGCGGGCGGGGCTTTGCGGGGCACGCCCTAGGAACGGGTGGCGGTCCCGCAGCCGTTGCCCGTGGCCCTCGTGCCGTCACTCTTGTCGATCGGCTTGCTGCGGTCGTACGGATCGACCTGCTGGGCCTTGTCGGCGGACCGCCCGCCGGCCGTGCCGAAAGGCGGCACGAAGTAGCCGGTGGGGGCGGCGCAGCCGCCGTTGGTCATGTCGAGCGCGTACGAGACGAGGGACATCGTGTCCGGTTCGGTGATGACCTTGGCCGGGTCGTCCCAGCTCATCACCACCTCGCGCCGCACGATCGTACGGATGACCTCGGGGTCCCGCCCGCCACCGCCCGCCGCCGGGGTGACCGGGTACACGAAGGTGACGTCCGCCGCCACCTCGACCGCCCCCCGCTTCCCCTCCCGGTACGTGAGCCGACCGCGCGTCTTGACCACGTCACCGACCAGCCGGGCCTGCTCCGGCCGGAAGCGGCTGAACAGCAGCAGCGGGTCGGTGCTCTCCGTGGGCGCCGTCGACGACAGGGCGGTACGGAGGTACTCCTGGACGTCCTGTTGGTGCGGGTTGAGCAGCGCGATCGCCCGCGCGGGCCGCTCGCCGCGCAGCACGCGGGAATCGAGCCCCGCGGCCACGAGGAAGTCCCGGCTACGCGCCAGTGCCCGCTCGACCTGGTCGGCGTTCATCCAGCCGGTCGCCTTGGCCGGGGGCACCGTGATCCCTGCCGCTCCGTCCGCCCAGTGGGCGGCAGGCGAGCCCCGGAAGGGCTCGGCGAGGGTGGGGCGCAGATCCGGCTCGGCGCCGGGCGCCCCTCGCGGGCTCTCCGACTCGGCGGACAGCGGCGCCCCGTCCTGCCCGCCGCCGTTGCCGTTGCCGTTGCCGCCGAACCAGCCGACGACCTGCTGCGGGAAGAGCGCCACGGCCAGCAGGGCCACGGCCGCCACCAGCCCGGTCACGTACCAGCCCGTCCTGCGCCGGGGCCGGGCCGGCGAGTACGTACGCCAGCCCTCCGGCTGCCCGGAACGCCCCCGCAGCCGCCGCTCCACCTCACGGGCGCGGGCCGACGGCTCCACGGGGGCCCCGGCCGCGCCCGCCACCGATTCATGGAGGAACCGCTCCCACTCCTCGTCGGACACGGACGACCCGTCCTGCCCCCCAGCCCCGCTCACGCCGCACTCCCGTTCCCACTCAATGGCTCGATCATCCGATCGCTCGATCGCTCGACCATCTGATCAGTTGGCTGCGCACCGGTCCATACCTGACTGGGCCTCAGCTCGTCGGACCTGGGCGTGACACCGCGCGGGGCCGCCCGTACGGCGGTGGTGGACCGCCGCCACCAGTACGACGGTGACGCTGATCAGCAGCGCCCAGGCGCCGAACTTGTCGACGGAGACCGGCTGCCAGCCGTGGAGCTGGTACGGGTAGCGCCAGGCGCCCAGATAGGTGGCGAGGTTCTCGGCCAGCCACAGGAAGAACCCGATCAGCGCGAAGGAGAGCGCCAGCGGCATGCGCAGGCGCGCGCTCCCCAGGGTGAACCGCACCCACGTGCCGGCCGTGACCGCGAGCAGCAGCGCGGCGAGCGGCCAGCGCGCGTCGGGCAGCCAGTGGTGGCTGAAGAAGTTCACGTAGATCGCGGCGGCCACGGCGGCGGTGGCCCGGGGGCGGTAGCCGACCAGCTCCAGTTCCATCAGCCGCCAGGCGCCGCACACGTAGCTGCCCACCGCGGCGTAGAGGAACCCGCCGTACAGCGGCACGCCCGCGACCTTGAGCAGCGCGGGTTCCGGATAGCTCCAGGAGCCGAGGGAGACCTTGACCAGCTCGAAGGCGAGCCCGATGACGTGGCACACGGCGATGACCGCGAGGTCCCGCCGGCTCTCCCAGCCGCGGAGGCGGAAGACGGCCGTGAGCAGCAGGCCGTAGCCGAAGAGGAGGTCGTACCGGGCCACGGGCCCCTCGGGCAGCGCGCCGGAGAGCGCGACCCCCAGGAGCAGCGCGATGGCGAACGCGCAGCTGCGGGTCTGGAGCCGGGTGAACAGCAGGAGCTGCCGGACGGGCGCGGTGATCAAGGACATGGCCGGAGAGACGTGCCGCGTGACGGCGGCGGTTCCCGTTCGCTTGAACGTGTTCAAAAACAGGTCTACAGTCACGATCACCAGCATTTTTGAACACGTTCAAGAAGGAGTGGGGACTGTGGACCTCACCGTCGTCGCCTATGTCGTCTACCTGCTGACCAGCGTCGGGCTGACCGTCTGGGTCGCCCGTACGCTCAGCCGCAACGGGCGCGTGTTCCTCGCCGACGTCCTGCACGGGAACGAGAAGCTCGCCGAGGCCGTGAACCACCTGCTGGTGGTCGGCTTCTACCTGGTGAACCTGGGCTTCGTCGCCCTCTACCTCGAGGACGACGCCACGATCACCACGGCCCGGGGCGTGTTCGAGGCGCTGTCGCAGAAGCTCGGCGTGGTGCTGCTGGTGATCGGCGGCATGCACCTGGCCAATGTCTACGCGCTCAACAAGTTCCGCCGGCGCGGCATGCAGGAGCGCGCGCCGAAGCCGCCGGTGGCGCCGACGGCGCAGGTCCCGCCGCAGGCGTACGGGGTCCCGCAGGGGCCGTGGGGCGCGCCGGCGGCGGGCCGCTGAGGGGCGCCGCCCGCGGAGCGTGGGCGGGGGG
>NZ_JBPQTV010000364.1:0-6019 GCF_051386515.1 Streptomyces sp. URMC 123
GGCCCGCTCCCCCTGGGGGAGCGGGCCTTACCTTCAGCTGTTCAGCTGATCAGCGTGCGGCGGATGCCGTCGCGTCAGCTCTGGCCGCCGGCCAGCTTCTCGCGGAGCGCGGCGAGCGCCTCGTCCGACGCCAGGGCGCCGGAGTTGTCGGCCGACTCCGAGGAGTACGAGCCGCCACCGGAGACGTTGCCACCCTGCGGGGCGGCGCTGCCGGCCTCGGCCGCGGCCTGCTCGTCGGCCTCGCGCGACTTGATGACCTGCGCCTGGTGCTGCTCGAAGCGCTGCTGCGCCTCGGCGTACTGGCGCTCCCACTCCTCGCGCTGCTTCTCGAAGCCCGGCAGCCAGTCGTTGGTGTCGGGGTCGAAGCCCTCGGGGTAGATGTAGTTGCCCTGGTCGTCGTAGGACGCGGCCATGCCGTACAGGGTCGGGTCGAACTCGACCGCGGACGGGTCGGCACCGAAGGACTCGTTGGCCTGCTTCAGCGAGAGGCTGATGCGGCGGCGCTCGAGGTCGATGTCGATGACCTTGACGAAGATCTCGTCGTTGACCTGGACGACCTGCTCCGGGATCTCCACGTGGCGCTCGGCCAGCTCGGAGATGTGGACCAGGCCCTCGATGCCCTCGTCGACGCGGACGAACGCACCGAACGGCACCAGCTTGGTGACCTTACCCGGAACGACCTGGCCGATCTGGTGGGTACGGGCGAACTGCTGCCACGGGTCCTCCTGGGTCGCCTTCAGCGACAGGGAGACGCGCTCGCGGTCCATGTCGACGTCCAGGACCTCGACCGTGACCTCCTGGCCGACCTCGACGACCTCGGACGGGTGGTCGATGTGCTTCCAGGACAGCTCGGAGACGTGGACCAGACCGTCGACGCCACCCAGGTCCACGAAGGCACCGAAGTTGACGATGGAGGAGACGACGCCGGAGCGCACCTGACCCTTCTGGAGGGTGGTGAGGAAGGTCTGGCGGACCTCGCTCTGGGTCTGCTCCAGCCAGGCGCGGCGGGACAGGACCACGTTGTTGCGGTTCTTGTCCAGCTCGATGATCTTGGCCTCGAGCTCCTTGCCCACGTAGGGCTGAAGGTCGCGGACACGGCGCATCTCGACCAGGGAGGCCGGGAGGAAGCCGCGGAGGCCGATGTCGAGGATGAGACCACCCTTGACGACCTCGATGACGGTACCGGTGACGATCCCGTCCTCTTCCTTGATCTTCTCGATGGTGCCCCAGGCACGCTCGTACTGGGCGCGCTTCTTCGAGAGGATCAGGCGACCTTCCTTGTCCTCCTTCTGGAGAACCAGGGCCTCGATCTCGTCACCGACGGCGACGACCTCGTTGGGGTCGACGTCGTGCTTGATCGAAAGCTCTCGGGAAGGGATGACGCCTTCGGTCTTGTAACCGATGTCGAGCAGGACCTCGTCCCGGTCGACCTTCACGATGACGCCGTCGACGATGTCGCCGTCGTTGAAGTACTTGATCGTCTCGTCGATCGCGGCGAGGAAGGCTTCCTCGGAACCGATGTCGTTGACCGCCACCTGCGGGGTGGTGCGGGTTGCCTCGGTGCTGCTCGTCATGTGGGAAAGGGCTCCGGTACGGACAGTGAGTCGTAGGTACTGCTACGCCGGGAGCCCGTATCGCACTGCCGAAGCCGGACAGCCTTGGAGACGCCGGACCCCGGAGAACCGGGGGCGCCTCGACAACCGAGGGGACATACAACAGATGCGAGCGCAGCCTGCTCCGTCTGAGGTGCGCAGGCCCGCAGCGCAACTTGTAGCATACGGGGGCAGCCGGGCATGGTCAATGCGCGAAGAGCACACCTGGGGCTTACCGCCTCATACCCGGCGGCGACAAGGCCCGTACCAGCCGCTTTTCCGATCGGGGACGACACTGGTGTCTCCGGTCCGACGATCGGACGACGATCGAACGTCGGACGAAGATTAACGACGACGGGCGCGAAGAGCCAAGAATGAGCGACGACGAAACGGAAGCGGTGGCCACCCGCCGTGCGGCGGGCGACACCGAGAGCAGCCGGGCGAGCCGCGGCTGGTGGGACCGGAACGCCGACGAGTACCAGCTGGAGCACGGCGCCTTCCTGGGCGACGACCGGTTCGTGTGGGGGCCGGAGGGGCTGGACGAGGCCGACGCGGCCCTGCTGGGGCCGGCCGAGGGCCTCCGGGGGCGGCGGGTCCTGGAGATCGGGGCGGGCGCGGCGCAGTGCTCCCGCTGGCTGAGCGGGCGCGGGGCGCTGCCGGTGGCCCTGGACCTCTCCCACCGCCAGCTCCAGCACGCGCTGCGGATCGGCGCCGGCGCGCCGGGGGCGCCGGACGTCGCCCTGGTGCAGGCGGACGCCGGGGCGCTGCCCTTCGCCGACGCCTCGTTCGACCTGGCGTGCTCCGCGTATGGGGCGCTGCCGTTCGTGGCGGACCCGGTGCGGGTGCTGCGCGAGGTACGGCGGGTGCTGCGGCCGGGCGGGCGGTTCGTCTTCTCGGTCACCCACCCCCTGCGCTGGGCGTTCCCGGACGAGCCGGGGCCGGAGGGGCTGTCGGTCGCCGCGTCGTACTTCGACCGCACTCCGTACGTCGAGCAGGACGAGAACGGGGACGCGGTCTATGTGGAGCATCACCGGACGGTGGGCGACCGGGTGCGCGACGTGGTGGCGGGCGGCTTCCGGCTGATCGACCTCGTCGAGCCGGAGTGGCCGGAGTGGAACGACCAGGAGTGGGGCGGCTGGTCCCCGCTGCGGGGGCGGCTGATCCCGGGGACCGCGATCTTCGTCTGCGAGCGGGACTGAGCGTCTGCGCGCTCGTACGGCCTCAGGGGGATCGAGCGCACCGGTTCCCTGCCGGGCCCGGGCCCGGCGGGGGCCGGACGTCGCGGTCGGGGGCGCGGCCGGGGGCGCGGCCGGGAAAGACTGGGCCCTGTGATCCGTACTGACGACCCCGCCCTCCGTACTGACGCCCTGGACCGGCTGCCCATACGGTCCGCGCTGCCCGCACTGCTGACGGCGCTCGACGAGCGCGGCGCCGCCGTGCTGTACGGGCCGCCCGGCACCGGCAAGACGACCCTGGTGCCGCTGGCCCTGGCCGGGCTGCTGCCCGGGCCCCGCGGCGGCAGGCCCCGCCGGGTGCTCGTCGCCGAGCCGCGCAGGATGGCCGTACGGGCCGCCGCCCGTCGCATGGCGTGGCTGCTGGGCGAGGAGCCGGGCGAGCGCGTCGGCTTCACCGTGCGCGGCGAGCGGCGGTGCGGCCCGCGCACCGTGGTGGAGGTGGTGACGACCGGAGTACTGCTGCAGCGGCTGCAGCGCGACCCTGAGCTCCCGGGGGTCGACACCGTACTGCTGGACGAGTGCCACGAGCGCCATCTGGACGCCGATACGGCGCTCGCCTTTCTGCTGGACGTGCGGGCCACGCTCCGGCCCGAGCTGGAGGTGATCGCCGCCTCCGCCACCTCCGACCTGGACGCCTGGTCGCGGCTGCTCGGGCGGTTCGACCCGGCGGGCCCGGTGCCCGTCGTCCGGGGCCGGGGCAGCGCGCACCCCGTGCGCGCCGAGCACGCGCCGCCACCGGCGGGTGTGCGGCCGCCGCACGGCACCCGGGTCGACCCCGCCTTCCTGCGGCACGTGGCGGCGACCGTACGGGCCACGCTGCGCGAGCCGGAGGGCGACCTGCTGTGTTTCCTGCCCGGCGTCGGTGAGATCGGGCGGGTCGCGGCCCTGCTGGAGGGCGCCACCGCCCCGGACGGCACGCCCACGGAGGTTCTGCAGTTGCACGGCCAGGCGCCGGCGGCGGTGCAGGAGAGCGTGCTGGCCGGCGGCGACGGCCGGCGCAGGCGGATCGTCCTGTCGACCTCCGTGGCCGAGTCCAGCCTCACCGTGCCGGGTGTCCGGATCGTCGTGGACTCGGGGCTGGCGCGCGAGCCCCGTACGGATCAGGCGCGCGGCCTGGGCTCGCTGGCGACCGTACGGGTGTCGCGGGCGGCGGCGGAACAGCGGCAGGGGCGCGCCGGGCGCGAGGCCCCCGGTGTCGTGGTCCGCTGCTGGGCGGAGGCGGACGACGCCTCGCGGCCCCGCTGGCCGGCGCCGGAGATCGCGGTGGCGGATCTGACGACCTTCGCGCTCCAGGCGGCCTGCTGGGGCGACCCCGGGGCGACCGGGCTGGCGCTGCTCGACGCGCCGCCCGCGGGCGCGCTGGCGGCGGCGCGGGAGGTGCTGCGGTGCGTCGGGGCGGTGGCCCGCCCCGACGGAGCGGACGCCCGCGGCGGCGGGAACGCGCCCGGGGCGGGGGCGGGTGACCGTGACGGGCCGGTCACCGAGCGCGGAAAGGCGATGGCCCGGCTGGGCCTGCACCCCCGGCTCGCTCGGGCGCTCATGGACGGCGCCCGGGAGGTCGGCGCGCGCCGGGCGGCCGAGGTCGTGGCCCTGCTCAGCGAGGAGCCGCCCCGGGCGTACGGGGACGACGTGGTCGCCGCGTGGCGCACCGCGCGCCGGGGCGGCGACGGGTACGCCGCGCGCTGGCGCGCGGAGGTGCGGCGGTTGCTCGCGGCGGTGGAGCGGGGGCCTTCGGCCGCGTCGCTGGAACACGGCCTCCCGGCCGCTGGGGAGCGCGGGGCTTCTGCCGCCGCGGGAGCGGCGCCCCCGGGCGGGGGCCATGGCCAGCACGGCGACGCGCGGGCCGCCGCAGGAGGCCGTGGGACAGGAGCCGCTCCGGCCGAGGCCGCCGGAAACCGCGAAGGCGGCCTCGTTCGGACCGCGGAACACCACCCGAGCGAAGCCGGCCCTGCCCGGGCCGGGAGCGGGGCGGCGGACAGCCGGGCTCCCGCCCGGGGCGGAGGCGGGGCAACGGGCGGGCGAAGCTCGGCACGCAAGGACGCACCCAGCGCGGCGGCCGGCGGCGGCCCGGCGGACAGCCGGGCCCCCGCCCGGGACGGAGGCGGGGCAACGGGCGGGCGAAGCTCGGCACGCAAGGACGCACCCGGCGCGGCGGCCGGCGGCGGCCCGGCGGACGGCCGAGTCCCCGCCCGGGACGGAGGCGCGGCAACGGGCGGGCGAAGCTCGGCACGCAAGGACGCACCCGGCGCGGCGGCCGGCGGCGGCCCTGTCGGCGGAGCAGCGGACAGCCGGAGCCGGGCGAGCACGGGCGCGCCCGGTCCTGCCGGCGGGGCCCCGGGGGTGGGCGACGATGCCGTGGCCGGGCTCGTGGTCGCTTTGGCGTTTCCCGAGCGGGTGGCGCGCGCCCGGGGCGGGGGCGACTATCTGATGGCCTCCGGCACGGCCGCCCGGCTGGCCGACGGCTCACGGCTGGGCAGCGCCCCCTGGCTCGCCGTGGCCGTCGCGGACCGCCCCGTGGGCGCGCCGTCGGCCCGGGTGCGGCTCGCCGCCGTCCTCGATGAGGAGACCGCCGTTCGCGCGGCCGGAACCCTGCGCTCCGACGGCGAGGAAGTCACCTGGTCGGAGGAGCGTGCGGATGTGGTGGCGCGCCGGGTCGAGCGCCTGGGCGCGATCGAGCTGTCCGCCCGCCCCCTGGCCGAGCCGGACCCCGTACTCCTTCGCGCGGCGCTGCTGGAGGGCCTGCGGCGCGAGGGCACGGGGCTGCTCCGCGAGGGGGCGGGGCTGCTGCGCCGGACGCGGGAGGCCGACGAGCTGCGGCAGCGGATGGCGTTCCTCCACCGCGAGCTGGGCGAGCCCTGGCCCGATGTCTCGGAGGAGGCGCTGCTCGCCCGGGCGGAGGAGTGGCTCGGCGTCGAGCTCGGCCGGGCGCGCAAGCGGGCCGATCTGGCCCGCGTCGACGCCGCCGCCGCGCTCGGCCGGCTGCTGCCGTGGGCGACGGGCGAGGCGGCCCGCCTCGATGAGCTGGCCCCGGAGCGGATCGAGGTGCCGAGCGGATCGCGCGTCCGGGTGGACTACGGCGGGGAGCGGCCGGTGCTCGCCGTGAAGCTCCAGGAGATGTTCGGGCTGCGGCGGACGCCTCGGGTCGCGGACGGGCGCGTGCCCGTACTGGTGCATCTGCTGTCGCCGGCGGGG
>NZ_JBPQTV010000365.1:0-5900 GCF_051386515.1 Streptomyces sp. URMC 123
CCCCAGAGCGCCCCCGGCCCCGTCGGCACCCGGCTCCCCATCCGCCGCGCCCTCGTCAGCGTCTACGACAAGACCGGGCTGGAGGAGCTCGCCCGCGGCCTCCACGCCGCCGGGGTCGAGCTCGTCTCCACCGGCTCCACGGCCGGCCGGATCGCCGCCGCCGGGGTGCCGGTCACCAAGGTCGAGCAGGTCACCGGCTTCCCCGAGTGCCTCGACGGCCGGGTCAAGACCCTCCACCCCCGGGTGCACGCCGGCATCCTGGCCGACCGCCGGCTGGAGGCGCACCGCGCGCAGCTCGCCGACCTCGGCATCGAGCCCTTCGATCTGGTGATCGTCAACCTCTACCCGTTCGAGGACACCGTCGCCTCCGGCGCGGCCCCCGACGAGTGCGTCGAGCAGATCGACATCGGCGGCCCCTCGATGGTGCGCGCCGCCGCCAAGAACCACCCGTCCGTGGCGGTGGTCGTCGACCCGCGGCGCTACGCGGACGTGCTGACGGCCGTCGCCGACGGCGGCTTCGACCTGGAGCGGCGCAAGCGGCTCGCGGCCGAGGCGTTCCGGCACACCGCCGCCTACGACGCGGCCGTCGCCAGCTGGTTCGCCGCGGACTACGCCGGTGACGGCGCGGAGTTCCCCGGCTTCATCGGCGTGGCCTACGAGCGCAAGAACGTGCTGCGCTACGGCGAGAACCCGCACCAGGCGGCCGCGCTCTACACCGGCGGCCGGGGCGGGCACGGCGGCCTGGCCGAGGCCGAGCAGCTGCACGGCAAGGAGATGTCGTACAACAACTACGTGGACACCGACGCCGCCCGGCGGGCCGCGTACGACCACGACGAGCCCTGCGTCGCGATCATCAAGCACGCCAACCCGTGCGGCATCGCGGTGGGCGCGGACGTCGCCGAGGCGCACCGCAAGGCGCACGCCTGCGACCCGCTGTCCGCGTTCGGCGGGGTGATCGCCGTCAACCGGCCGGTGACCGTGGCCATGGCCGAGCAGGTCGCGGAGATCTTCACCGAGGTCGTCGTCGCGCCCGGCTACGAGGAGGGCGCGGTCGAGGTGCTGGCGCGGAAGAAGAACATCCGGGTGCTGCGCTGCCCCGAGGCGCCGCGGCAGCCGGTGGAGTTCCGGCCGATCGACGGCGGCGGGCTGGCCCAGGCCAGGGACGCCTTCCAGGCCGAGGGCGACGACCCCACCCACTGGACCCTGGCCGCCGGGGAGGCCCTGCCGGCCGAGGAGCTGCGGGAGCTGGTCTTCGCCTGGCGCGCCTGCCGGGCCGTGAAGTCCAACGCGATCCTGCTCGCCAAGGACGGCGCCACCGTGGGCGTCGGCATGGGCCAGGTCAACCGGGTGGACTCGGCGCGGCTCGCGGTGCAGCGGGCCGGCGCGGAGCGGGCGAGCGGCTCCTACGCCGCGTCCGACGCCTTCTTCCCCTTCGCCGACGGGCTGGAGGTGCTGCTGGAGGCCGGTGTGCGGGCCGTGGTGCAGCCGGGCGGCTCGGTCCGTGACGAGCAGGTCGTGGAGGCCGCGAAGAAGGCCGGGGCGACCATGTACTTCACGGGCACCCGCCACTTCTTCCACTGAGCCACGGGAAACACGGGAAAGGGGCGGCGCCGGGCAGGCGCCGCCCCTCGGGAGCGGGGTCGCTCGGTCGGCTCGCTCAGCCGCGCGGACGGTTGAACCACGCGGCGCCGTCCCGCTTGGCCGCGAACACGATGACCAGGATTCCGCACACCGTCCACGGCAGGCCGAGCGGGAACCCGAAAATGCTGGCCACGATCATCACCGCGCCGGTGACCATCAGGCCGATCCGGGTGCCGCTGCCGCCCTTGCCGATCTTCGTGGCGAAGACGATCGACAGGACGCTGGAGATCAGATAGACGATGCCGATGCCGACTATCGCCCCGCCGGAGACGCCGCTGTCCTCGAGGCCCTTCTTGAAGTCCTCGTTGTCCACGGCGCCCAGGGCAATGAGCAGCAGGGAGAAGATCACGCCGATGACGCCCAGGACGTAGAGCATGATCCTGGCGGCCTTGAGCGTCCCGGGCATCTCCGTCGGCACCTGGTCACCGACGGGGTGAGCGCCGTACGGGTCCCCCGCGCCCTGCGGGTACGGCGCGTACGGCTGGCCGGGCTGCTGCGGATAGCCGCCCTGCTGCTGGGGGTAGCCGGTGCCCTGCTGCGGCTGGCCGTAGGGCTGGCCCTGCCCCTGCGCGGGGCTGCTGTAGGGGTTGTTCGGGTCCGGATGGCTCACGGGGCTTCCTTAGCGCGGTATCGGTCGAGTGTGGTCTGGGCCGTCATGATCGGCGGCTACCCCGGCCGTGTCCAGGGGATTCCGGGCGTGCGGAGCCCGGGACACGGCCGGTGACGGGTTCGTGCGCGGCGCGTACGCGGTTCGTATGGAGTTGTGCCCCGTGGGGATTCCCGCGGCGGCCCTGATTGGAACGCCGATGCGTTCATCCTGGAGGATGTAGTCATGACTGCCCAGATTCTCGACGGCAAGGCCACCGCGGCCGCGATCAAGTCCGAACTCGCCGAGCGCGTGACGGCGCTCAAGGAGCGGGGGGTCACCCCGGGCCTCGGCACGCTGCTGGTGGGCGAGGACCCGGGCAGCAAGTGGTACGTGGCGGGCAAGCACCGCGACTGCGCCCAGGTGGGCATCGCCTCCATCCAGCGCGAACTGCCCGACACCGCCTCCCAGGAGGAGATCGAGGCGGTCGTCCGCGAGCTCAACGAGGACCCCGCCTGCACCGGGTACATCGTCCAACTCCCGCTGCCCAAGGGCATCGACACCAACCGGGTGCTGGAGCTGATCGACCCGGCCAAGGACGCCGACGGCCTTGCCCCGATGAGCCTGGGCAAGCTCGTCCTCAACGAGCCCGGCCCGCTGCCGTGCACCCCCAACGGCATCGTGGAGCTGCTCCGCCGCCACGACGTGCCGATCGCCGGCGCCCATGTGGTGGTCGTGGGCCGCGGGGTCACCGTCGGCCGCTCCATCGGCCTGCTGCTCACCCGCAGGTCCGAGAACGCGACCGTCACCCTCTGCCACACCGGCACCCGCGACCTGTCCGCCGAGCTCCGCCGGGCCGACATCATCGTGGCGGCCGCGGGCTCGCCGCACATCGTGAAGCCGGAGGACGTGAAGCCGGGCGCGGCCGTGCTGGACGTCGGCGTCAGCCGGGACGAGAACGGCAAGATCGTCGGAGATGTGCACCCGGGCGTGGCCGAGGTGGCGGCCTGGGTCTCCCCGAACCCCGGCGGGGTCGGCCCGATGACCCGTGCCCTGCTGCTCCAGAACGTCGTCGAGGCCGCGGAGCTCGCCGCGGGCGACGCCGCCGCGCACTGAGAAGGGGCTGCCGGTCATGGCCGCTGAACAGGAGCCGGCGCCCGGGTCCGGCAAGGGGCCGGACAACGGACCGGACAACGGACCGGGCAAGGGCCCTGCGCCCGAGCCGAGCAAGGCGCCCACGCCGGGGCCCGGCAAGGGGCCCGGGCCGGCGGAGCCCGAACCGAGGCCCGGCAAGGAGCCCGCCAAGGGGCCCGGCAACGAGACCCGTAAGGCCCCCGGCCGGGGACCCGCGCCGTCGAAGCGGGCGGCCGAGCCCGACGAGGAGTCGCCGCGCGGCCGGCGGTTCACCGTCGTCACCCGGAGCACGGCCCGCCCCGAGGGCGGCGGCCGGGCCGCCCCCGGCGACGCGCCTGCCCCCGCCCGGCAGTGGCCCCTGCTGACCGTGCTGGGGCTCACCGGTCTCGGTCTGCTGGTGGTGGCGTTCGGCGCCTTCCGCGTCGGCACGCTCGTCATCGGGCTGGCGCTGCTCGTGGGCGCCGCGCTGCGCTGGGCCCTGCCGTCCGTCGGCATGCTCGCCGTGCGCTCCCGCTTCACCGATCTGCTCACCTACGGGCTGCTCGGCTTCATGATCGTGATCCTGGCGCTGATGGCCCAGCCGAAGCCCTGGCTGGACCTGCCGTGGCTGGAGAAGGCGGTCCACTTCACGGTCCGCTGAGCGCTTCCCGGCTCTTCCCCGGCCTTCCCGGCCCTTTCCCGGTCCGCTTCCCGTGGCGCGATTCCGACGCCCCGCCCGCGCGGCCGGCGGCGGGCCGCCCTCTCCCCCGTGGGAGGGCGGACCGCCGCCGTGTTTACGAGGATCATGGACGCGACAAGCAGCTTCAAGCCACATCCGTCCCCTGTGGCGGGGTGGTGACAGAGCCGGTACGGCCCGGAAACGATGGCCCGCCCCCGGGCACCGGGGGACGGGCCACCGCCCACCGGACGGCTCCGCTCGGCGACCCGTGCCCCCCCCGGTCGCCGACCGCGCCGCCCCGCTCAGTTGCAGTGGTACGAGCTCTTCCGCAGCTTCTTCCAGGTGTTCTTGCCGACGACGCCGTCGGCGTTCAGGCCGTTGCGCTGCTGGTAGCGCACGATGGCCCGCTTGGTGTCGGGGCCGTAGTCACCGTCGACCGCTCCCGGGTCGCAGCGGTAGCCCTTCAGCAGGCACTGCGCCTCGGCGACCGCCGCCCCCTCGCTGCCGGCCCCCACGATCGCGGTCATGGTCCTGCTGAAGCCGGCGGTCCAGCCCATGCTGCCGTCCGCCATCTTCTTCCACTTGTACTGCGACGCCTGCCCGGTGCACCGGTACGCGGCGGCGGACGCGCCCCGGCCGTCCGCCGCGCTCACCGCGGCGCCCGTGCCCGGTCCGCCGGCGGCCGTGCCCGCCGATGCGACGGCGGCCGGGCCCAGCGCGAGGCCGGTGCCCAGGGACGCGGCCGCCGCCACCAGGGCGACGCGCTTGCGTGGTGCGTTCATGCTCGATTCCCCCTCCGGTTCGGTGGGCGGCGCGGTGGGGGGGGCCCCCCCCCCCCCCCGTCCTGCCCCTCGAGACTGCGGCCCCAGGGCCCGGCGGGGCCAGCGGCACCGCCCCCGCTGGGTGATCGTGGGACCCGCCCGCCCCCCACCGGCTGGGACGTCCGCCCGACGGACGTCCCGCTGGGACACCGGGGGCGGGCGGACCGCTCGTGGGATGGCCGAAAGCCTCCGGGGAGCCCGGGACGCCGGGAACGATTCGGCCCGACGGGGCCGTCCCTGTCCGGCGGGAACGACGAACCGCCGGGGGGACCCCGGGACTTTCGGACACGAATGGGGTGGGACGTGTCGCGATGGAAGGAGTTGCCGGAATCCCTGGACCCGAGGGTTCGGCAACTCGTGGTGAATCTCAGACGGCTCAAGGACCGCAGCGAGCTGAGCCTGGCGGCCCTCGCCGCCCGGACCTCCTACAGCCGCTCGTCCTGGGAGCGCTACCTCAACGGCAAGAAGCTGCCGCCCCGCGAGGCGGTCGAGGAACTGGCGACGATCTGCGGCGCGGACGCCACCCGGCTGCTCGTGCTGCACGAGATCGCCGACGAGGCGTGGCGGCGCGAGCTCGCCCTCTGGCAGCCGGCCACGCCGCCCGCGGAGGCGGGGCCCGGGCCCGACGGCCCCGCCGGCGGCCCACGGGAGGACGGGACACCGGCCGCCGGCGCGCCGCCCCCGGAGGACCCGGAGCCGCCCGCGCGCTCGCCGCGCCTGGGCCGCCGGGCCCGCTTCGCCGCCGCGGCGGCGGCCCTCGCCCTCGTCGGACTGACCGCCGGGCTGCTGGCCGCGGCCCCCTGGGAGGACGAGCGGCGGCCCTCCGACCGGGCGAGCGGGCCGTCCGCCGCGGCCGTGCCGCCGGCCTCGGGCACCCACACCGAGCCGTACGTCCACCGCCCCGGCCAGACCTTTCCCTGCCGGGTCGAGCGGCAGGACGGGCTGCTGTACGCGGGGCACAGCCGCACCCGCGACGCCATCCTCCAGCTCACCTCCACCAGTTGGGACGTCGTGGAGGCCCAGTGCCTGCTGCGGCACCACGGCTTCGCCACCGGGGCCG
>NZ_JBPQTV010000366.1:0-5841 GCF_051386515.1 Streptomyces sp. URMC 123
GGCCTCCGTGATGGTTCGTACGGCGTCGTCCCGCGCCATGGCGGCCAGCCGGCCGATGAGTTCCTCGCGATCGCCGCCCGGGGCGTCCGTCCGGGCCGGGAAGAGCCGGGAGAAGCGGGGGGCCGGGGGGTCGGGCATCACCCTGCGGTAGCGGGCCCAGTCCATCCTGGCGATTCCGGCCACCTCGGCGCCGTCCGCCAGGAGGCGGGCCGCCACCGGGAGGAGGGCATCGGGTGCCACGGGCTCCAGGCCCGTGGCGGCGAGGGAGTCCTGCAGGTTGTTGCGGGCCACGTAGCCGGTTTCGGAGATCGCTCCCCAGGCGATGGCGGCGGCCGGCAGCCCGGCGTGCCGGCGGGCGCGGGCCAGGGCCTCGAGATAGCCGTTGCCGGCGGTGTACGGGGCCTGGTGGACATTGCCCACGCAGGCGTTCGTGGACGACCAGAGGAGGAAGAGGTCGAGGTCGTGGCCGGCGGTCAGCCGGTGCAGAAGGGCGGCGCCGGCCGCCTTGGCCGCGAGGACCGGGACGACGCGTTCGTCGGTGAGGTCGGTCAGCGGGGCGTCGTCGAGCCACATGGCGCAGTGGACCACGCCGCGCAGCGGGTGGCCCGTGGCCGCGACGGCGTCGAGCACGCGCCGCAGGGCGGCCTCGTCGGCGACGTCGGCGGCGTAGGGGGTCGCGGTGACGCCGCGCCGGGCGAGCCGCCGGAGCACGGCGGGCGCCTCGGGGGCGTCGGGGCCCCGGCGGCTGACGAGCGCGAGGTGGCGGGCGCCGTGGTCGGCGAGCCAGTCCGCGGTGGCGGCGCCGAAGCCGCCCAGGCCGCCGGTGACGAGGTAGGTGCCGTCGGGGTCCAGGGGTTTCGGGGGAGCCGGGGCCGGCCGGACGGGGACGGGCTCGTTCCAGGGGGCGAAGGAGATGACGACCTTGCCGATGTGGCGGGAGTGCTGCAGGAGGGCGAAGGCCTCGTCGACGCGGGCGGCGGGGTAGGCGACGTGCGGCAGGGGCCGGTAGGCACCCGCCCGGATACGCTCCCCGGTCTCGGCCAGCAGTCGCCTCATGGTCCGGTGGTCACGGGCCAGCTGGTTGAGGTCCACCGCGAAGTAGGAGAGGTTGTGCAGGAACGGCCGCAGGGGCAGGGGCTTGTTCTCCAGCATGTCGCGTTTGCCGAGTTCGACGAAGCGCCCGCCCGGCCGCAGGAGCTCCAGGCTGCGGCGGCCCGCTTCGCCGCTGAGGGAGTTCACGACGACATCGACGCCTCGTCCGTGCGTCAGGTGCCGGACGCGCGGGACGAAGTCGAGGGTGCGCGAGTCGAGGACGTGGTCGGCGCCGAGGGCGGTGAGCACATCGCGTTTGGCCTCGGTGCCCGCCGTGGCGACGACCTTCGCCCCGGTCAGCCGCGCGTACTGCAGGACGGCCAGGCCGACGCCACCGGCGCCGCCATGGACCAGCACGGTCTCGCCGGGGGCCAGCCGGGCGAGGTGCCCGAGACCGTGGTGGACGGTGGTGAAGACGACGGGCAGGGTGACCGCCTCGTCGAAGCTCATGCCGTCGGGGATCGGCCACATGACCTCGTGGGGGACGACGGCGCGGGAGGCCAGGCACGCCGGTACCAGGCCGAAGACGCGGTCGCCGGGCGACCAGGCGGTGACGCCGGGGCCGACGGCGGTGACGACGCCCGCGCACTCCATGCCCAGCCCGTGCTCCGTGTACGTGTCCTCGACGGCCTCCAGCGGCAGCAGGCCGTTGGCCTGCAGGGTGTCGCGGTAGTTCAGGGCCGCGGCCCGCACCTCGAGCGCGATCTCCCCCGGGCCCGGCCGCCGGGCCGGCTGTTCCCGCCAGACCAGCCGGTAGGACCGGCCGGGGTCGCGCACGGTCAGGGCGTAGGAGTCCGCCGTGCCGGTGGCGGGCGGCTCGTGCGCGGGGCACTCGGTCTCCCGGGGGACGAAGCGGCCGCCTCGGGTGAGCACGATCTCGTCCTCGTCGCCGGGGTCGAGCAACTCCTGGGCCAGGCGGTGGACGTCGGTGCCGGGATCGTCGCCGCGGTCGAGGCCGACGCGGTGGACGCGCAGGTCCGGGTGCTCGTTGGCGAGGGTGCGGGCGGCGCCCCAGACGGGCGCGTCGGCGGGGTGGGCCGGGCGTTCGGGGGCGGGCTGCAGCCCGGTGGGCCGGGTGACCAGCCACACCCTGGTCCGTACGCTCCTGGGCAGGCGGGTACGTGCGGTGGCCAGCGCCCGCAGGGCGGCCATCCTGCGGGTGGTGCGGGCCACGACGCGCCCGGGTTCCTCCTCCGGGGCGGCGAGGACGAGCACCACGGCGGCCTCCCGGACGCCGGCGAAGTCCAGGGCGGCGAGCCTGTCGAGGGACGTGACGGTGGCGTCGCCCAGCAGCTTCACCAGGCGCCGGGCGAAGGGCTCCTCGGCAGGGCCCTCGGCGGCCACGGTCCACGTGGTTCCGGGGAGCGGGTCCGGGAGGGCGGGCGGTGCGACGGCCCGGTCGCCCGCGGCGGCCACGAACAGGGAGCAGTCGACGCGATCGGGCGCCGGGTCGGCCTCGGCCCGGGCGACGGCGCCGAATCCGCACTCCTCCAGCAGACCGGACCACCGCGAGCGGTCCAGCAGGACGCTCTCGGGGCGCAGTACGGGGTCGCCGCGGTGCCAGAAGCTGTCGAGGGTTCCGAAGACCGTGCCGAGTTGCGCCGTGTCGTGGGACTCCACGGCCAGCAGGACGCCGCCGGGGACGAGCAGCCGGTTCACCCGGCGCAGGGCGCCGGCCAGATCGCTCGCCGCGTGCAGCGCGTTGGCGGCCAGGACGACGTCGAACTCCCCGTCGCCGAAGCCCTGCCCCTCGGCGTCGGCGTCGAGGTCCAGGGTGCGGTAGGCGAGGAAGTCGTGCCGCCGGAAGCGGTGTTCGGCAGGGGTGAGGAAGGTGGGGCTGATGTCGCTGAAGGTGTAGCGGGTGCGATCGGCGGGCAGCACCGGGAGCACGGCGGCGGTGAGCCCGCCGGTGCCGGCGCCGATCTCCAGGACCCGCAGCGGTCGGTCCGCCGGCCAGCGCCGGACGATCTCCTCCAGCACGGTGCGCGCGAGGAGGTTGGTGTAGCGGCTGCGGGGGCCCACGTCGTAGAAGTGCTGGTAGTGGCCCCGCTCGGAGGAGAGCGTCTGGACGGGGTCGACGGTTCCGCGCAGGAGGTCGGGCATGCGCAGCAGTTGCCGGGCGACGAGCAGCCCTTCGGGGCCACTGGCGGGCTGCTCCATGAGGAGCGCGCGCAGATCCGCCCCGTCCCCGGCCGGCACGGCGGTCAGCTCCCACCGGGAGTCGGGGCGCCGGCGGGCCAGGCCGTACGAGCGCAGATTGGACAGGACGACCTTGAGCAGGCGGCGGTGCTGGGGCCGCAGCCCGGCGTCGACGAGGTCCGTGAGGGTGAAGGGGGCGGCCGGATCGGTCAGGAAGCCGGCCACCACGGTCGTCCAGCAGCCCGCGGCGGCGTCCGCGAGAGCCCTGCTGGCGCGATGGAGGCCGGATTCGCGCCAGGCCGTGTTCAGTTCGGTGATCCGATCGGCCACGCGGGCGAGCAGCTCCGCGGGCGCGGGCAGCACGGGCCCCCGGTCCCCCGGGCCGGGGCGGGGCGCGGCACGCAGCACGGTCCGGCGGACGCTCAGCGGAGTGCGGCCCCTGGGCGCCCGCCGCAGGCGCAGCCGGTCGATCTCCGCGACGACCGCCCCGTCGTCGTCGGTGATCGTGATGTCCCACAGCACCTCGGGGCCGATCGCCTTGCGCGCCCGCACGTGCACGAAGCCGGACGGGGCGGGGGCCCGCCATACGCGCAGACCGCCCAGCCCGCACGGCAGATGGGCGTCCTCACCGGTGTTCCGCGACCGCAGCAGCGGGGCGCCCGCCTGGAACGCCGCGTCCAGCAGGGGCGGGTACGCCTCCCACGTCCCGATCCCGCCGGGCGCGTCGCGGCGATAGGTGGCGAGTGCTTCGCCGTCGCCCGTCCGCAGGGAGCGCAGCAGCCGGAAGTGCGGGCCGTAGCCGAGCCCGAGGCGCCGGCACTCCTCGTAGTGGGCCGCGCCGTCGAGGGTGTGCGGACAGCGCTCCCGCACCGCCCGCGGGTCCATGGGGGCCGGCGGAGGGCCGAGCAGGGACCGCACCTGGGCGTTCACCACGGGATGGGACGTGCCGCCGCGGCCCTCGCCGGTGGCGATGGTGACGACGCCGCTGTCGGGGAGCACGGCGGTCCGCAGGCGCGTGCCGCCGGGGTCCGGCCAGGCCACGGCCAGGGGGCGGGAGATCTCCAGGTGCCGCACCTCCACCGGGGCGTCGAGGGCCCGGCGCCCGGCGGCCAGGGCCATCTCGGCGAAGGCCGCGGCGGGCATCACCACTGTCCCGTCGACGAGATGGTCGCCGAGCCAGGGCACCAGCTGCGGTTCGACCGTGGCCTCCCACACCGGATGCGGCCCGGGCAGGCGTTCACCGAGCAGGGGGTGCTCGATCCGGCCCGTACCGCTGCTGCGGTACCAGTCGGCGGGCCCGCCCTGCCAGTGGCGGCGCCGCTGCCAGGGGTGGGCGGGCAGGTCGGCCACCCGGGCGGGGGAGGGGAAGGGGACGGACCAGTCGAGCTCGGCGCCGGCCGCGACCAGTGCGGCCAGGCAGGCGTCCATGGCTAGCGGGCCGGCCGCCTCGCGGCGCAGCGTGGGTACATGGACGGTGTCCAGGCGGCGCAGGTACGGCGCCAGGACGGGGTGCGGGCCGATCTCGACGACGATCCCTGCGGCCCGGCCGGCGTGGGCCGCGGCGTCGGCGAAGCGGATGGGTTCGCGCACGTTCCGCCACCAGTAGTCGCCGGTCACCTTCTCCCCGGCGAGGGGCGCGCCGGTGACGGTGGAGACCAACGGCAGCCGCGCGGGGGAGGGGACGAGGCCGGACAGCGCCGCGCACAGCGTTCCGGCCACCGGGTCCATGGCCCGGGTGTGATACGCGTAGTCGAGCCCGAGGTCCCGGAAGAACACCCCCTGGGCGGTCAGCTCGGCCCCGAGGGCGGCGAGCGCCTTCGCCTCTCCCGCGACGGTGACGTCCCGGTCGCTGTTGACCCCGGCCACCTCCAGCGCGTCCCCGAAGCCGGCCAGGGCCTCGCGGGCCCGCTGTTCTGGCAGCCCGACGGCCGCCATCCGGCCGCTGCCCGCGGTCGCCGCCTGGGCCCGGCCGCGCTCGGCGACGACCAGGGCCGCCTGCTCCAGGGTGAGGGCCCCCGCCACGTGGGCCGCGGCCACTTCCCCGACGCTGTGCCCCAGGACCAGCGCGGGCCGGACGCCCCGCGCGGCGAGCAGCGCGCACAGGCCGAGCTGGACCGCGAACAGCAGCGGCTGGGCGACATCGGCCCGGCTCCAGCGCTCCGGGGTCGGCCGGGTCAGCTCCGCGACGACCGACCAGCCCAGGTGATCGGCCAGGGCGGCGTCCGCCTCCGCCACGGCGGCGCGGAAGTCCGGGCGCGCCGCCAGCAGATCGGCGGCCATGCCCGGCCACTGGGAGCCGTTGCCGCAGAAGGCGTAGGCCACACCGCCCCGGTCCGCCGCGGCGGCGAGGGCGCCGGCGGCCGGCTCACCGGCGAAGAGGCGATCCAACGCGTCGGCCGCCCGTGGGGCGCTGTCCGCGAGCACGGTCGCCCGGTGGCGGTGCCGGCCGCGGCGCCGGGTGCTGGTGTGGGCCAGGTCGTAGAACTCCCCGGGGCCGGCCTGCCGCAGGCGCAGCGACATCCGCCCCGCGAGCTCCGCCAGCGCCGTGGGCGACGGGGCGGAGACCGTCACCGGGAGGGCGCCGGCGACCACGGGCGCGCGGGGGGCGGG
>NZ_JBPQTV010000367.1:0-5830 GCF_051386515.1 Streptomyces sp. URMC 123
GGCTTCCGCCGGATCGGTCGGCGGCTCGACCGCCGGATCGGGGGCCGGGTCGAGCAGGGGCTCGGGGTCGGGCTCGGGCGACGAGGGCGGCGGCAAGACGGCGGCCGGCGGGGCCGGTACGGGGGAGGCCGCCGCGGGTGGCGCGGGCCGCGCGGGCGGAAGCGGCCCCGGTGACGGCGGGAACGGCGGCGGAGACGGCGGCGCGGGGAACGGCGGCGGCGCCGGCGCGCCGGAGGGCGGCGACGCGATCTTCGGCGGCGGCTCGCGCTGTTCCCTGGGCTTCAACGTCTCGCTGCGCGGCGCCCCCGCGTTCCTCACGGCGGGCCACTGCGGCAACGCCTCCCGTACGTGGTCCGCGGACCAGGGCGGCGGCCGACCGCTCGGCACGGTCGAGGTCACGGAGTTCCCCGTGAAGGACTTCGCGCTGGTCCGCTACGACGATGCCACTGTGGACGCGCCCAGCTCCGTGGACCTCCAGAACGGGACGCGGCAGGCGATATCCCGGGCGGCGGAGGCGAACGTGGGCATGCGGGTGACCCGCAGCGGCAGCACGACGGGGTCCTCGTCGGGCACGGTGACCGGGCTCAACGCCACGGTCAACTACGGCAACGGCGACATCGTCAACGGCCTCATCCAGACCGACGTCTGCGCCGAGC
Organism: Streptomyces sp. URMC 123; assembly: GCF_051386515.1. NCBI lineage: Bacteria > Bacillati > Actinomycetota > Actinomycetes > Kitasatosporales > Streptomycetaceae > Streptomyces > Streptomyces sp. URMC 123. The sequence continues at coordinate 657 of NZ_JBPQTV010000367.1, forward strand.
CCGGCGACAGCGGCGGTTCGCTGTTCTCCGGTGACGCGGCGATCGGCCTCACGTCGGGGGGCAGCGGGGACTGCACGCAGGGTGGGGAAACGTTCTTCCACCCGGTGACGGACGCGCTGCGGTCCACGGGGGCGACGATCGGCTGAGCGCGCCCCGCCCTCCGGGCGGGTCGGCGCGACGTCGTACGCCTGCGGGCGGGTCGGCGCGACGTCGTACGCCTGCGGGCCCGGGCCCGCAGGTGCCGTGATGACCGCGGCCGTGCCGCCCGACTACGCCGAAGCCCCGGCCCCTGCGCTGGGGGCGAACCCGCTCCCCTGCTCGGCGAACACCTTGATCGCGGCGCCCAGGAAATCCACCAGCCCGGGGTGGTAGGAATCGTGGAACGCCCTCATGGCCTCGTCCTCGGCGTAGAAGAGCGACATGCCGACGTAAGCCTCCCTGGAGGGGGTGTAGAACCGGCTGACGATGTCGAAGTGCCTGCGGACGAGCTCCTGGATCTGCTGGTCCCCCGGCAGGGAGCCGCCGTCCAGGAAAGCCGTGATCTCCCGGTACAGGACGTCCCAGTCCTGGTGGACCCGCTCCCTGTCCACATGTTCCCAGTTGTTGGTTTCGGCAAGGCTCTTCGCCTGCTCCTCGGCCAACGACCGGCGACACTCGTCCTCGTCATCGTTCCCCACGGCACCGGTTCCCATCGTTTCGTCACCTCCCCGGTGGATTGCCGAGAGGCCGCCGACATGTCGACATCGGCCGGCCGCCGATGATCAACTGCCGGTCCAGGCCGAACGGTGACACACAGCCACCGGGTCGGCAAACCATTTCTTGGACCCTCCGGCGCTCCGTCCCGGTCACCAGGCGGCGGAAAGGCGCACGGCCCAGCCGCCCCGAAGGGGCGCCGAGCGCGGCGGTCTCGTCTCCGCTCGCGGATTGTGTTGAACTGCGCAACACGATCCGCGAGCGACGATGGGGTGACCGCGATGCCTCTTGAGGGCGAGTACGAGCCGAGCCCGGCGCAGTGGGTGCGCGAACAGGTCGAGCTGTACGAGAGTTCGGGCGGCACGCGGGGGACGACGCTCTGGGACACGGGTCTGCCCGTCGTCATCCTCACGACCCGCGGCGCGAAGAGCGGCAAGATCCGCAAGATTCCCCTGATGCGCGTGGAGCACGAGGGACGGTACGCGGCCGTGGCGTCGAAGGGCGGATTCCCGCGCCACCCGGTCTGGTACTTCAACGTCAAGGCCGACCCGCGTGTGGAGCTCCAGGACGGCGCGGTGCGCCAGGAAATGACGGCCCGTGAGGTCTTCGGGGACGAGAAGGCCGCGTGGTGGGACCGTGCGGTCGCCGCCTATCCGCCGTACGCCGAGTATCAGGAGGCGACCGACCGCGTGATCCCCGTCTTCGTGCTGGAACCCCTGCACGTGCCGGGGCCGACTAACGCCTGACCTCGTCCCCGGTGCACGGCGCACGGCCCACCGTGCGTACGAGAACCGCGTCGACGCCGGCCCGGCCCCGTACCCCGGCGGGAGCGTCGCTCAGCCCGCCCCGTTGACCTGGTGGTCGACCCGCAGGGTCAGCCGCAGCGCGTCCAGCGCGCCGGCCGGAGTGATCCGGTTGTCCGCCTCGCCGCGCAGCACCGCCAGCACATGGTCGATCATCGCGGCGTACTGGTCGGCCTGGGGCAGTTCCACCTCCCGGGCACCGTCGCCGGTCCAGGCGGTGAGCGTCGCGGTGGGTCTGCCGTCATGGCCCATGGTGGAGGTCGATTCCAGGACGCCGTCGGTGAAGGCGGCGGTGTAGCCGCCGCGACCACCCCACGGCATGGGGCGCAGCGAGGACACGGAGCTGCGGGCGATCGCCCCGTCGAAGGCGAACGTCGCCTCGACGGCCGCCGCGTCGGCGTCCCGGGCGACCGCGGTGACGTTGACCTCGCGCGGCATGCCGAGCGCGCGGGTGATGAGGTCGAGGTCGCTGTGCATGGCCTCCATCGGCAGAGCCGCGAGCCCCAGGGAGGCGCCCGGCCACAGGGGGGCCACCGCGGACCAGGCGGTCAGCTCCAGCAGCCGTCCGTAGGTGCCGTCGCGCACGGCGTCCTCCAGCGCCTGGTTGGCGGGGATGAACCGCTCGAACATGTCCACGAACATATGCCGGTCGCTCGCCTCGGCGGCGGCCACGAGCTCGCGGCCCTCCTCCAGGGTCGCGGCCATCGGCAGTTCGGTCAGGACGTGCTTGCCCGCCTCCAGGGCGCGCAGGGCCGTCGGGGCGTGCAGCGGGATCGGCAGACAGATGTCGACCAGGTCGAAGGAGGGGTCGGCGAAGGCCGTGTCCAGGTCGGTGGAGGGGGCGAAGCCGAACCGGCCGGCGGTCCTCGCGGTCTTCTCCGGGTCGCGGCCGAACATCACCACCTCGACGTCTCCGCGGGCGGCGTAGGCGGCGGCGTGGGCCTGGCCGAAGCCGGTGCCGAGCAGGGCGATTCTCATGGCTGTTCCTCAGGGGCAGTGGGTGACGGTGACGCTGCGCGTACGGCCGCGGCCGGATGCCGTGGCCGTGCGCTCGCGGGCGGGCGTCCCCGTTCGATCAGGACGGCTGGGCCTGGCTGACGCACAGCGGCTGGCCGGAGGGGTCCAGCAGGACCGTCCAGTGCTCGCCGCCGGGCTGGAACTCGGGTTTCGTGGCCCCGAGTTCCAGCAGCCGCCGCTCGGCGGCGGCCGCGTCGGGGAACGTCAGGTCGAGATGGAAGGGCAGTTCCTGCTCCGGCCACGCGGGCGCGGTGAAGGAGGCCGCGGTCCAGAAGATGTACAGGGTGGTGCCCACGGTGACGGGGAAGGCGACCTCGTCGCCGCGCTCGTCCGGGTAGGGCTGTCCGACCTCGCCGCCCAGCGCGGCGGCGTAGAACTCGGCGAGCCGGCGTCCGTCGTCGGACCAGATCGCGTACGAGGCCACCGAGCCGTTGAGGGCGGCGGTGGAGTGGGCGGTCAGCCGACCGGCACGGGGTCGGCGTCCCGCGCCCGGTTCGGCCCGGCGGCGTCCGGCTTTCCGGCGCCGGCGGCGCGGGGCAGGGCGAACAGCACGGCGCAGGTGGCCGCGAAGGCGGCGGCGACGTACCACAGGGAGCCGGAGAACGCGTGCGGCATCCGCTGCGCCTGTTCGGCGGGGCCGCCGTGGCCGAGGCGGTCGAAGAAGACCACCGAGGACAGGGCGACGCCGATGGCCTGGCCGAGCTGGGTGGTGGTGTTGGTCAGCCCGGAGGCGGAGCCCGCGTGCTCGTGGGGGACCTCGGCGAGGATGAGATCGGTCAGCGGGGCGATGATCATCCCCATGCCCAGGCCCATCGGGATCAGCGGCACGATCGTCTGCCACAGGGCGATGCCGGCGCCGTAGTGGCCGGCCAACCCCACGAACAGCACCATGCCCGCGGCGGCCAGCAGGCCGCCCGTCTGCAGCACCAGGCGGCCGAAGCGCGGCACCAGTACCTGCATGGACAGCCCGGCGCCGGCCATCATGGCCACCGACAGGGGCATGCCCGACAGTCCCGCCTTCAGCGGCGACCAGCCCAGCCCCATCTGGAGGTAGAGGGTCCAGGCCAGGAAGAACACCCCCGAGGCCAGGCCGAACAGCAGCTGGGCGCCCTGCCCGCCGGCGAAGCCGCGCCGGGTGAACAGCGACAGCTCCACCAGGGGCGAGCCGCCCCGCCGGGCCAGGCGCCGCTCCCAGGCGACGAAGGCGCCGAGCACCGGAACGGAGGCGGCCATGGACGCCCACGTCCAGGCGGGCCAGCCCAGTTCGCGGCCCTGGGTGAGCGGCAGCACGAGCGCCAGCAGGCCCGCGGTGGCCAGCACCACACCGACCCCGTCCAGGCGGGCGGCGCGCTCCGCCTTCGACTCGCCGATCAGCAGCGCCCCGGCGATCAGCCCGGCGACGCCCAGGGGCAGGTTGACCAGGAAGATCGGCCGCCAGCCCAGGCCGAACAGGTCGCCCTCGACCAGCAGCGCCCCCACCAGCGGCCCCGCCAGGGTGCCCAGCGCCATGACCGAGCCGTAGATCCCGAAGACCTTGCCGCGCTCCCGCTCGGGGAAGGTGACGTGGATGATCGACAGCACCTGCGGCACCATGAGGGCCGCCATCGCGCCCTGGGCGATCCGCCCGGCGAGCAGGACCTCCGGTCCGGTGGCGATCCCGCACACCAGCGACGTGAGGGTGAAGCCGGCGACGCCGAGCAGGAAGATCTTCCTGCGGCCGAACAGGTCACCCAGCCGGCCACCGGTGATCAGCCCGAGCGCGAAGGCCAGCGCGTAGCCGCCGGTGATCCACTGCACCTGCGCCGTCGACGCGCCGGTCTCGGCCTGGATGTCGGGCAGGGCGATATGGACCACGGTCACGTCGACCGCGTCCATGAAGGAGGCGACCAGCACCACGACCAGCGCCGCCCACCGGCGCGGATCGACCTGGTTCATTGGGGTTCGGGGGGTTTTGTTCTCGGACATGCCCCTCACGCTAGGAGGCTTTTAGGACACCTCACGTCCGTAAGGAAGCGCATCCTGGAACCATGACGACCGACCTCCCCGCACGGATGCTCCGCCTGCTGTCCCTGCTGCAGACCCGCCGCGAATGGTCCGGCACCGAACTCGCCGAGCGCCTCGGCGTCACCACGCGCACGATCCGCCGCGACATCGACCGCCTGCGCGACCTCGGCTACCCCGTCGACGGCACCACCGGCCACGCCGGCGGCTACCGCCTCGCCTCCGGCGCCGCCATGCCGCCCCTGCTCCTCGACGACGAGGAAGCCACCGCCACCGCCGTCGCCCTGCGCACCGCCGCCGGACACCTCACCGGCATGGAGGAAACGGCCCTGCGCGCCCTGGCCAAACTGGAACAGGTCCTGCCGCACCGGCTGCGCACCCAGGTGGCCGCGCTGCAGCAGACCACCGCCACCATCACCTGGACCGCCGGCGGGCCCCGTACCGACCCGGCGACCCTGTCCGTGCTGGCCGCGGCCTGCCGCGACCACGAAACGGTCACCTTCGACTACACCACCCGCCACGGCGCCTCGGCCTCGCGCCGCGTCGAGCCCCATCACCTCGTCGCCTCCGGCGGGCTGTGGTACCTCCTCGCCCACCGCACTCTGCGCGGCCCGAACCCGCGAACCGAGGACGCACTGGAACACTGGTGCTCCCAGCTCA
>NZ_JBPQTV010000368.1:0-5800 GCF_051386515.1 Streptomyces sp. URMC 123
CCCCCGCTGCCGAGCCCGGCCCCGTAGGCGGTGCGGCTCCCGCCCCGGGCCCCGTAGCCGCGGCCGCTCCCGCATCGCCCGCGTCGGGTGCCCCCGACCACGTACCCGTCGCCGCGCGGGCGACGACCCGCGCCCCCGCGTCGCACGCCGCGGCCGCCGACGGGCCCGGCGGTCCGTCCGCCACCGCGCCCGGGCCCGGCCCGGTCACTGGCCACGACCCGCCAGCCGCGGCGGCGGCCGGCCCCCGGCCCCGCGGACCGGCGGCCGGCCGGTCCGGGACCGCGCCCGCGGGCGCGGGCGGTTGCGCGCGGACCGCCGGAGGCCACCGTACGGTCGTCGTGCGGCTCGACAGCGCCGGGGACGTGCTGCTCGCCGGGCCCGCCGTGCGGGCCGTCGCCGCCGGGTCCGCGTACACCGCGCTGCTCTGCGGGCCCCTCGGCGAGCCGGCCGCCCACCTGCTGCCCGGCGTCGACGAGGTGCTCGTCCACGACGCGCCCTGGGTCGGCCTCGACCCCGCCCCCGTACGGCGCGACACCACCGACGCCCTGATCGACGCCCTCGCCGCCCGCCGCTTCGACCGCGCGCTGGTCCTCGCCTCGTACCACCAGAGCCCGCTCCCCGCGGCCCTCCTGCTGAAGCTGGCCGGCGTTCCCTGGGTGGCCGCCGACAGCGAGCACTACCCTGGCGCGCTGCTCGACCTGCGGCACCACCGGGCGCCGGGCGCCCACGAGGCGCGCGCCGCCCTCGACCTCGCCCGCGCCGCGGGGTTCGCGCTGCCCCCCGGCGACAGTGGCGCGCTGCGGATCACCGCGCCACCGGACACCACCCCGCTGACCGGGCCGGAGCCGTACGTCGTCGTGCACCCCGGGGCCGCCGTGCCGGCCCGCGCCTGGAGCCCGGAGCGGGCCGCCCGCGCGGTCGCCGCGCTCGACGCGGCCGGCCACCGCGTCGTCGTCACGGGCGGCCCCGGCGAGAAGGAGCTGACCGCCGAGGTCGCCGGCGACCGCGCCCTCGACCTCGGGGGCCGCACCGGCTTCCCGGAGCTCGCCGGGGTGCTGGCCCGGGCCCGGGCCGCCGTGCTCGGCAACACCGGCCCCGCGCATCTGGCCGCGGCCGTCGGCACCCCCGTGGCCTGCCTGTTCGCCCCCGTCGTGCCCGCGGAGCGCTGGGCGCCGTACGGCGTGCCGCACATCCTCCTCGGCCGCCCGGACGCGCCCTGCGCCGGCAGCCGGGCGCGCGTCTGCCCCGTGCCGGGCCACCCCTGTCTGGACTCCGTCACCGACCGGGAGGTGATCGACGCCGTCGAGTCGCTGTACGCGCACGACACGGGCCCCGGCGGCCCAACGGAGGTGACCGCATGAACATCCTGCTCTGGCATGTGCACGGCTCCTGGACCACCGCGTTCGTCCAAGGGCCGCACACCTACCTCGTGCCCGTGACGGCGGACCGGGGCCCCGACGGACTCGGCCGCGCGCGGACGTACGCCTGGCCCGAGTCCGTGGTGGAACGCACCCCCGGGGAACTGCGGGACGCCCCCGTGGACCTCGTGGTGCTCCAGCGGCCCCACGAGGCCGACCTCGCCGAGCGCTGGCTCGGCGGCCGGCGCCCGGGCCGCGACGTGCCCGCGGTGTACCTGGAGCACAACGCGCCGGACGGGAACGTGCCGAACACCCGCCACCCGTGCGCCGACCGGCCGGCCGGCCGCCACCGCTCCGACCGCCTCGTCCTCGTCCACGTCACGCACTTCAACCGGCTCTTCTGGGACAACGGAACCGCGCCCACGACGGTCATCGAACACGGCGTCGTCGACCCCGGCCACCTCTACGGCGGAGAGCTCGCCCGCGCCGCGGTCGTCGTCAACGACCCCGTACGGCGCGGCCGTCACACCGGCACCGATCTGCTGCCCGCGCTCAGCGAGGCCGCGCCCCTGGACGTCTTCGGCATGCGGACGGAGGGGCTCGCCGCCCACCTCGGCCTGCCCCCCGACCGCTGCCGCGGCAGCGACCTGCCCCAGGCGGACCTGCACGCCGCCATGGCCCGGCGCCGGCTGTATCTGCACCCCGTGCGCTGGACCTCCCTCGGCCTCTCCCTGCTGGAGGCCATGCACCTGGGCATGCCCGTCGTCGGCCTCGCCACCACCGAGGCCGTCGAGGCCGTGCCGCCGGACTGCGGGGTGCTCTCCACCCGCCCCGAGGTCCTCGCCGAGGCCGCCAGGACCTACCTCAACGATCCGCACGCCGCCGCCGAGCACGGGGCCCGCGCCCGCCGCGCCGCCCTCGACCGCTACGGACTCAAGCGCTTCCTCGCCGACTGGGAGCGCCTGATCGAGGAGGTGACCCGCTGATGACCCGCGACCACCGGGCCGGTGCCCTCACCATCGCGCTCGTCTCGGAGCACGCCAGCCCGCTGGCCGTGCTGGGCGGGGTGGACGCCGGCGGCCAGAACGTCCACGTCGCCCACCTGGCGGGAGCCCTCGCCGACCGCGGCCACCGCGTCGCCGTCTACACCCGCCGCGACGCGCCCGACCTCCCCGCCCGGGTGCCACTGCGGCCGGGCGTCGAGGTGCGCCACGTCCCCGCCGGCCCCGCCCGCGCGCTCCCCAAGGACGAACTGCTGCCGTACATGCCGCAGTTCGGCCGCCACCTGGAGGGCGAGTGGGAGAAGGAGCCCCCCGACCTCATCCACTCCCACTTCTGGATGTCCGGCGTCGCCGCGCTCCAGGCCACCCGCGCCCTCGACCTGCCGTTCGCCCACACCTACCACGCGCTCGGCACCGTCAAGCGGCGCCACCAGAAGGACGCCGACACCAGCCCGCCGGACCGGATCGCCTGGGAGACCAAGGTCGGTGAGGGCTGCGACCGCATCATCGCCACCTGCCACGACGAGGTCGCCGAACTCACCGCCATGGGGCTGTGCGCGGCGCGCGTGTCCGTCGTCCCCTGCGGCGTGGACACCGCGCGCTTCACCCCCGAGGGGCCCACCGTCCCCCGGACCGGCCGCCCGCTGCTGGCCCAGGTGGGCCGCCTCGTACCGCGCAAGGGCGCCGCCGTCTCCATCGAGGCCCTCGCGCTGCTGCCCGACGCCGAACTCGTCATCGCGGGCGGGCCGCCGCTCGCCCGCCTCGACGAGGACCCCGAGGCCGGGCGGCTGCGCCGGCTCGCCCACGACCTGGGCGTCACCGACCGCGTGCGGTTCACCGGAGGGCTGCCCTGCGAGGAGGTGCCCGCGCTGCTGCGCGCCGCCGACGTCGTCCTGTGCCCGGCGGACTACGAGCCCTTCGGCATCGTGCCGCTGGAGGCCATGGGCTGCGGAACGCCGGTCGTGGCCAGTGCGGTGGGCGGCCAGCAGGACACCGTCGCCGACCCGGGCACGGGGCGGCTGGTGCCGCCCGGCGACCCGCTCGCCCTGGCCGACGCCGTCGCCGGGCTGCTCGCCGACCCCGAGCACCGGGCCGCGTGTGGCGCCGCCGGCCGCCGGCGGGTGCTGACCCGCTACGGCTGGGACCGGGTGGCCGCCGCCACGGAAACCGTCTACCGCGAGGTGCTGGCGCCGCGGCCGGCGGGGACGCAGAGCGGGGTGACGGCGTGAGGGGCGGGAGCGGGGGCGAGGTCCCGGGCGCGGGCGACGCGGCCGGCCCGCCCGCCGCCGACGCGCGTACCGCCGACGAACCCGCCGCCGACGCGCGTACCGCCGGCCCGCCCGCCGCCGACGCACCCGCCCACGCCGCGCGCACCCGCGCACGGCACGCGAGCAGACCACACAGGGGGCACGGACCGCGACACCGTCCGTCCACGCCGGGAGGCCCGACCGCCATGACCGATCCACTGCGCACCGACACCCTGCGCGCCGCCCAGGCGCACTGCCAGTCCCTCCAGGAGGCCCTGGTCCGCTTCCGCGACCACGGCCTGGGCCAGATCACCGAGTGGGGCCGGCACCTCGCCGCCGTCCTCCCCGTCGGCGGCCGGCTGCTCGCCGCCGGCAACGGCGGCAGCGCCGCCCAGGCCCAGCACCTCACCGCCGAACTCGTCGGCCGCTACCAGCGCGAGCGGCCCGCGTACTCCGCCATCGCCCTGCACGCCGACACCTCCAGCGTCACCGCCATCGGCAACGACTACGGCTACGACGACGTCTTCGCCCGGCAGGTCGCCGCGCACGGCAGACCGGGGGACGTGCTCGTCCTGCTCTCCACGTCCGGCCGCAGCGGGGCCTGAGGCCCTGAGGCCCTGAGGCCCTGAGGACGAGCCTCCTCGATCACCCAGGACCGCATCGGCCCCGGCCCGTACCCGTATCGCCCGTACCGCCCCCGACCGGAGGTTTCCATGGCCGCCCAGCGCCCGCTCGTCGTCGTCGGCGACGTGCTGCTCGACACGGACATCGACGGCGAGGCCACCCGCCTCGCGCCCGACGCGCCCGCCCCGGTCGTCGATGTCACCGCCGAGCGCAGCCGCCCCGGCGGAGCGGGGCTGGCCGCCGCGCTGGCCGCCCGCACCGGCCGTGAGGTCGTCCTCGTCACCGCGCTCGGCGAGGACGCCGCCAGCGGGACCGTCCGGGACGCGCTGCGGCCCCGCGTCCGGCTGGTCGCCCTGCCCCTCGACGGCACCCTGCCCGTCAAGACGCGGGTACGGGCGGCGGGCCGGCCGCTGGTGCGCGTCGACCGCGGCGGCGGCACCCCGGGGCCGCCCGGCGAGACGGCCCGGGCGGCCCTGCGAGAAGCACTGCGGGAGGCCGCGGCCGTCCTGGTCGCCGACTACGGCCGGGGCACCGCCGACGCCGTACGGGAGCACCTGGCCGAGGCCGCCCACCGGGCACCCGTCGTCTGGGACCCGCACCCCCGGGGCGGGCCGCCCGTGCCGGGGGTCCGGCTGGCCACTCCCAACGCGGCGGAGGCCCGCGCCCTCGTACCGGCCGGGGGAGTGGACGACTCCCTGCGCGCCCACGGCCACCGGGGCGCCGAACTGGCGCGGCGCTGGCGCGCGGCGGCCGTCGCGGTGACCCTGGGCGCGCGCGGCGCCCTGCTGACGCGCGAGGGCGGCGACGCGCCCTTGTACGTGCCAGCGCCGCAGCGCGCGGACGGCGACCCCTGCGGCGCGGGGGACTGCTTCGCCGCGACCGCCGCCGTGGCGCTCGCCGCGGGTGGCCTGCCGGAGGAGGCCGTCGAACGGGCGGTCACCGAGGCGGCCGCGTTCGTCGCGGCCGGCGGCGCGGGGGCGACCGCGCTGTGGGACGAGCCGGACGTCCCGGACCCGGCGCACGGGCTTCCGCTCCCGTACGGCCCGGGGGGACCGGGCCCGCACCACATGGCCGATCCGCTGGCCCTGGCCGCGGCGGTACGCGCCCGCGGGGGTACGGTCGTCGCCACCGGCGGCTGCTTCGACCTGCTCCACGCGGGCCATGTGGGCCTGCTGCAGAACGCCCGCCGCACCGGCGACTGCCTCATCGTGTGCGTCAACTCCGACGCGTCCGTCCGCCGGCTGAAGGGCCCGGGGCGGCCCCTCAACCCCGTCGCCGACCGCGTCCGCGTGCTCTCCGGCCTCGGTTGCGTGGACGCCGTCGCCGTGTTCGACGAGGACACCCCCGAGGCGCTGCTGCGCCGGCTGCGGCCGCACATCTGGGTCAAGGGCGGCGACTACAGCGCGGACGCGCTCCCCGAGGCGGCGGCCCTGCGTGCCTGGGGCGGCCAAGCGCTCGTCCTGCCCTACCTGGACGGCCGCTCCACCACGGAACTGGCCCGCCGCGCGGCCCGCGGGCCGGCAGGTTGCGCGGGTCCCCGCTCCGGGCCGGTGGTGGGACGGGCCACCAC
>NZ_JBPQTV010000369.1:0-5796 GCF_051386515.1 Streptomyces sp. URMC 123
CGCCGCCCAGGCCCGGTCGAAGTCGCGCAGGAACGCGTGCACCGGCTCGCCCGGCACATTGCGGTGGATCAGCGCCTTGGGCAGGCGCTCGGCCAGGTCGGAGGGGCGGTCCAGGGAGCCGAGCCGGGTGGCGAAGGTGACCGTGCGCGGGCCCTCGGGCCCGAGGGCCACCCAGACGTGGCGCCGCCCGATCTCGTCGCAGGTGCCCTCCACCAGGAGGCCGTTCGGGGCCAGCCGGCCGCACAGCCGCCGCCAGACGTCGCGGACCTCGTCCTCGTCGTACTGGCGGAGGACGTTCGCCGCCCGGATCAGCGTCGGCCGGCGGCCCGGCGCGCCCGGCAGGGGCACCTCGAAGCCGCCGTGCGCGAAGGTCAGGCCGGGGCGCTCGTACGGCGCGGCCCCCGCCACCCGCGCCGGGTCGATCTCCACGCCGACGACCTCGGCGTCCCCGCGGACCGTGCGCAGCCGCGCCAGCAGCTCGACGGCGGTCCAGGGGGCCGCGCCGTAGCCGAGGTCCACCGCCACGGGGTCGCCGCAGCGCCGCAGCTCGGGGCCGTGCGCGGCGGCGATCCAGCGGTCCATGCGGCGCAGCCGGTTGGGGTTGGTGGTGCCGCGCGTGACGGTCCCGACGGGGCGGGGGGTGGAGGGGGGACGTGCGGCCATGCGCCCGAGCGTATGCGCTGCGCGGCGCGCGGCGCGCCGCGCGGTCGTCACCGTCCGGTCCTCGCCGACCGTGTCCTCGCCGCGCGTCCCCGTGGTGGGGTCGGCCCGTGGCCGGGCCGGCCCCCGGGTGGGTCGGTCAGCCCGCGGAGCCGATCTGCTTCGGGCCCGCGCCGCCGCCGGAGATCTGGATCTTCCGCGGCTTGGCCTGCTCGGCCACCGGAATGCGAATGGTGAGCACGCCCGCGTCGTACGAGGCGTCGATCCGCTCGGTGTCCAGGGTGTCCCCGAGGAAGAGCTGCCGGCTGTAGACGCCCGTGGGCCGCTCGGACGCGATCAGTTCGACGTTCTCGGGGGCCGGGGAGCGGCGCTCCGCCCGAATGGTCAGCACGTTCCGCTCGACGTCGAGGTCGACGCTCTCCGGGTCGACACCCGGCAGGTCGAAGTGGACGACGAACTCGTCACCCGCGCGGTACGCGTCCATGGGCATGGCCACGGGGCGTCCGGCGGTACCGAGGACCTGCTGGGCGAGACGGTCGAACTCGCGGAACGGGTCCGTACGCATGAGCATCACGGGTCATCTCCTTCCTTGCGGCACTGGGCTGCGATGCCTCACGTATGTCTATATAGCTCGCAGAAGGAAAGTTGACAAGCCCCCACTCAAGGGAAGCCAGCGGGGAACTCGCGGGGCCCGGCCCCTGGTGAGGGGCCCGTCAGTGCTCGGGGAGCGCCCTGACCAGCGCGTCGACGAGGTCGCGGTCGCGGGCGTGGGTCAGCACGTCCTTGGCCGCCGCGGGCGGCAGCCACAGCAGCCGGTCCACCTCGCGCCCGGGGACGAACGTGCCGCCCACCGCCTCGGCCGCCCAGTAGCGGACCTCCTTGGGCCGGCCCCCGGCCTCGTAGCGCACGGTGGGCAGGACCGCGCCGGGCAGGCAGTCCATGCCGGTCTCCTCCAGGACCTCGCGGACCGCCCCGGCGAGGGCCTCCTCGTCCCGCTTGAGCTTGCCCTTCGGGTGCGACCAGTCGCCGTACTTCGGCCGGTGGACGAGGCCGATCTCGATCGGCTCGCCCCCGGGTGGCGCCCCCTGCGGCTCCGGCGCCCCGTGCGGCGGCCGGCGCCACAGCACGCAGCCCGCCGCGCGCACCACCGTCCCGTTGCCGCCGGCGGTCATGCCCCCTCCTCCGCGATCCGCTGCCAGAGCCGCCCGAAGGCGTACCGCGCCGCCTCGACGTCGTGCCGCTGATCGGCGTGGAGCACCCCGAGCGCGTACGCCGTGGCGGGGGCGATGCGGGGCGTACGGGCCGCGGCGGCCACCGCGGCGGCGGCCTCCGCCGCGTCCCGGTGGCGCTCCAGCGGCTGGGCCAGGCCGTGCAGCCGGACGGCATGCGGCACCCCGCCGGCCGCCGGCCCCGCACCTCCCGCGCCCCCGGAACCCACCGCGCCCCCTGCCCCGTCCAGCACCTCCTGGGCGTACCTGCGCAGCCGCAGCAGCGCCCGCGCCCGGTGCCAGGGGGCGTCCTGGCGGTCGCTCGCCGGGGGCGCGTCGGCGCTGTCGGTGGCCGCGAGCGCGTGCTGCAGGGCCTCGCCGCTGTACGGGTGCCCGGCCCGCGCGAGCGGCAGCGCCGCCACGGCGTCGAGCAGCCGCCGGTGGCTGAGCCGGACGAGCGGCGGGAGCACCTCGCCGGCCGGGCCGCGGGCGGCCGAAGGGTCGAGCGGGACCTCGGAGACGAGGAGCGCGACCGCGTCGACGACGGCGTGGCAGCGGGCCGAGCCCAGCGCCTGGAGGGCGGCGGAGTGGGCGCGGGTGCGGGCGAGGGTGAGCCTGCGCTCCAGCAGCGCGCCCGCCCGCGCGGCGCCGACGGTGAGCCGGCCGCCCGCCGCGCCCGCGTCCGCCTCGGGGCCGGGGCGCGTGCCGGTGCTCGTGCCCATGCCTGCGCTGGTGCCGGTGCCGATGCCGGTGCTCGTGCCGGAGCCGGGCCCGGCCTCGGTCTCGTGGTCGGAGTCGGGGTCGGCCCCGGGCGCCCGCCGCCCCGCCGAGCGCTGTCCGGCGATGGCCACGCCCGCGCCCCCGACGGGCACCGGCGTCACCGCGCCCGGCCGGCTCCCCGGGCCCGCGCCCCGGCCCCGCGGCTCCTCGGCGGCCGGATCGCCGTCGAGCCCGCTCCCGTACCCGTCCTCGTATCCGTCGTACGGCTCCGCGCCCGCCCCGTACGCCTCATCCGCCCCGGCCAGGCGGTGCAGCGCGCCGTGCAGGCGGGCCAGCCGGGCGGCGTAGGCGTGTTCGCGCCCCAGCGTCACGGTCAGCCAGGAGAGCTCGGAGCGCAGCGGGTCGGCCCAGGCGGGGTCGGTCAGGGACCGGAAGGTGTGCAGCGCGCCGCCCATGCGGCGGGCGCAGCGGCGCAGGTGGCGGGCCGCCTCGACGGTCTCCTCGGCGTCCGCCCCGCTCTCCCGGTGCTGGCGGAGGCTGCGCAGGAACTCGGCGGCCTGGGCGTTGAGGTAGCGCGTCAGCACCTCGCCGGCGCTGACGGAGCCGAGGGCGCCGGCCGCGTCGGCCGTGCCGGCCGCGTCGACGGTGCCGGCCGCGTCGACGGTGCCGGCCGCGTCGGTCCCGGGGCCCGCGAGCGTGGGCGCACCGGCGCCGCCGCTCCCGTGGTCACCGGCTGGGTCATGGTGTCGCTGGGCCACGCCGGCGCCTCCGGGCGTCAATGAGCATCTCCTGAACGTTCCTCAGTGGCTGACCGTCGGCGTCCGTCGCGTGCCGCGTCCAGTTGCCGTCCGGGCCCAGGTGCCAGGAGGCGGTGCCGTCGGACATCCCGGTCTCCAGCAGCCGGTTGAGGGCGGCGCGGTGCGCGGGGTCGGCCACCCGGACCAGCGCCTCGATGCGGCGGTCGAGGTTGCGGTGCATCATGTCCGCGCTGCCGAGCCAGACTTCGGGGTCGCCGCCGTTCCCGAAGGCGAACACCCGCGAGTGCTCCAGGAAGCGCCCCAGGACGCTGCGCACCCGGATGTTCTCCGAGAGGCCCGGGACGCCGGGCCGCAGGGCGCAGATGCCGCGCACCCACACGTCCACCGGCACCCCGGCCCGCGCGGCGCGGTAGAGGGCGTCGATGACGGCCTCGTCGACCACCGAGTTGACCTTGAGCCGGACGTACGCGGGCCGCCCCGCGTGGTGGTGGGCTATCTCCTTGGTGATCCGCTGGACGAGCCCGTCGCGCAGGCTGCGGGGGGCCACCAGCAGGCGTCTGTAGTTCTCCCGCCGCGAGTAGCCGCTCAGCCGGTTGAACAGGTCGGAGAGGTCCGCGCCGACCTGCGGGTCGGCGGTGAGCAGGCCGAGGTCCTCGTACAGGCGGGCGGTCTTGGGGTGGTAGTTGCCGGTGCCGACGTGGGAGTAGCGGCGCAGGGTGTCGCCCTCCTGCCGCACCACCAGCGACAGCTTGCAGTGGGTCTTCAGCCCCACCAGCCCGTAGACGACATGGCAGCCGGCCTCCTCCAGCTTGCGGGCCCACTTGATGTTGGCCTGCTCGTCGAAGCGCGCCTTGATCTCGACGAGCACCAGCACCTGCTTGCCGGACTCGGCCGCCTCTATGAGCGCGTCGACGATCGGCGAGTCGCCGGAGGTGCGGTAGAGCGTCTGCTTGATCGCCAGCACGTCGGGGTCGGTGGCGGCCTGTTCCAGGAAGGCCTGGACGGAGGTGGAGAAGGAGTCGTACGGGTGGTGCAGCAGCACGTCCCGCTCGCGCAGCGCGGCGAAGATGTCCGGCGGGGAGGCGGACTCCACCTCGGCGAGGTCGCGGTGGGTGCCGGCCACGAACTTCGGGTACTTCAGCTCCGGCCGGTCGAGCTTGACGATGCCGAACAGCCCGGTCAGGTCGAGCGGGCCGGGCAGCGGGTAGACCTCGGCGTCGGTGATCTTCAGCTCGCGGACCAGCAGATCGAGGACGTACGGGTCGATGGACTCCTCGACCTCCAGCCGCACCGGGGGGCCGAAGCGCCGCCGCATCAGCTCCTTCTCCAGGGCCTGGAGCAGGTTCTCCGCGTCGTCCTCCTCCACCTCCAGGTCCTCGTTGCGGGTGACCCGGAACATGTGGTGCGCGAGCACCTCCATGCCGGGGAACAGCTCCTCCAGATGCGCCGCGATCACGTCCTCCAGGGGGACGTAGCGCTGCGGCGACGCCTCCAGGAACCGGGAGAGCAGCGGCGGCACCTTCACCCGTGCGAAGTGGCGGTGGCCGCTGACGGGGTTGCGCACGACCACGGCGAGGTTGAGCGAGAGCCCCGAGATGTACGGGAAGGGGTGCGCCGGGTCCACCGCGAGCGGGGTGAGCACGGGGAAGATCTGCTGCCGGAAGAGGGTGAACAGACGGGCCTGCTCCTTCTCCGTCAGCTCGGGCCAGCGGATCAGATGGATGCCCTGCTCGGCGAGCTCGGGGGCGACGTCCTGCTGGAAGCAGGCGGCGTGCCGGGCCATGAGCTCCCGGGAGCGGGTCCAGATCTGCTCCAGCACCTCGCGCGGCTGGAGGCCGGCGGCGGAGCGGGTGGCCACGCCGGTGTGGATGCGGCGCTTGAGACCGGCGACCCGCACCATGAAGAACTCGTCCAGGTTGCTCGCGAAGATCGCCAGGAAGTTGGCGCGCTCCAGCAGCGGGGTGGCGGGGTCCTCGGCGAGCTCCAGCACCCGCTCGTTGAACGCCAGCCAGCTCCGCTCCCGGTCGAGGAAGCGGCCCTGCGGCAGCTCCCCGCCGACGCCGTCGTCCTCGTACGAGTCCGGGTCGGCGTCGATGTCGGGCTCCAGGTCGGAGACGGTCGCCACGACCGTGTGCGGGCGGTGTGCGGCGATCGACCCCACGGAGGGCTGCGGATGCTGAACCTGCGCCTGCGCCTGCGAGCTGGACTGATTCATGTCTTCATTGTTCCGCGCGGGGGCCGGGTCAGGCGCGTCGGAGGACGACGGATTCGGCGGGGGTGGCGGAGGTGGCGCGTGCTCGGGCCGCGACGGGAGCGGCGCGGGCGGCACGGGTGGTACGGGCGCGGGCTGCGACGGTTCCGGCGCGGACGGTACGTGCTCGGGCTGCGTCGGCACGGCGGCGCGGCGCCGTCGCGGGGTGGCCCTCCGTGCTGCGGGGGGCACCGTGGGG
>NZ_JBPQTV010000370.1:0-5767 GCF_051386515.1 Streptomyces sp. URMC 123
GAGTCGGTGAACCCCCTGGTGGACGCCGTACGACGGCACCCCGGGGTCCGGTTCGCCGCCGTCCGGGGCCGGGGCGGGAGCCGGCGCGGCGTCGTACGGGGTGGTGGCCGCCGGGGCGACCGGGGCGGTGGCCGCCGAAGGGGCCGTGGTGGCCGCGTCCTGGCCCCGGCGGGAGTCCATGTTCAGCGCGTCGGACAGCATGATGACCGCGATGCCGCCGAGCACGAAGCACATGCTGGTGAGGCTCGGGAAGATCAGCACCAGCGAGAAGCCGAGGAAGACGCTGGATAGCAGCATGTCCTTGCGCAGCAGCTCGTTGCCGACGGCGCCGTCGTCGGCCCGTACCAGCCGGACGCACTGGACGACGACCAGCGGCAGCAGCACCAGGGAGAGCAGCGCCACGCCGGGGATCGCACCGGTGAGCACCAGCAGGCAGTAGCTGAGGTACGCGGCGACGGTCGCGACCGCGGTCGTCACGGCCGCGCCGCGCCAGGTGGCGAAGACGGTCGCGGAGGTGCGCAGCCCGGCCGCCTTGTCGCCGTAGTAGTCGGGGGTGTTCTTGAACAGGCCCTTGGCGGTGAACCAGACGAAGAGGAAGGCGATCACCGACCAGATCCGGGCGTCGGGCACGCGCACCCCGCCGCCCAGGCCGAACCAGCCGATCAGGAACGGCCCGACGGTGGCCATGGCGAAGATGGACAGGCCCAGCAGCGGCCGGCTCTTCAGCCGGGCGGGCCGGAACGAGTACTGGTGCAGCGCGGCCAGCCCGACCAGCGTGAACACGAAGAAGTCGGCGCCGTAGAACAGCGCGGAGCCGGCCATCACGACGTTGAGCGCCACCAGCCAGGACCGCAGTCTGCGGTAGCCGAGGAGGTGCAGCAGCCACATGCGCCCGGGCAGATTGCGGCTGTCCTCCTCCAGGTCGGTGTACGTGTTGTGGAGATTCGCGGAGAACCCGACCAGGAAGGACAGCACGGCGCCCAGGACCAGGAGGAAACCGGGCTTCGCACCGACATATCCGACGGCGAGGGCATAGGCGAAGAGTCCGGGTACGCAGGTGCGGGGCCGGCCCAGCATCAGGATGAGCCGCAGTGTTTCCAGGACGGATGCGTCCGAGGTGCCACCGCGGATCGCGGATATTTGTTCCGCGGGGGTCAGGTTGTGGAACTCTGCCTCTTTCAACGGCGAATCGGAGATTCTGCCGTCCAGGGTTTCGTTCGCCACCTTGAGCGCTTCACCTTCCTCGGTCGAGCAGGGATTCAGGAAGCTTTCTGAGGAATTCGGCCGCTTCGGCGGACGCCATGGCACGGTTTTCCGGCAGCGCCTCGACGGCTTTTCGCGCATGCTCCCGGCATTGTTCGACGCTCGCCTCGACGGCGCCGGTCCGCCGCACGGCGTCGACGATGTCGTCGATCGGCGGTCTTTCGGCGGACAGCGCATATCCGATCGACGGGTCGATGCGCATTGCCCGGATCACCGGGAGGGTGTATACGCCCGCGCAAAGGTCCGTACCACGGGCCTTACCGGTGGTTTCCGGATCTGCGGTGAGGTCGAGAATGTCGTCCGTGATCTGGAACGCCATCCCCAGGTGGTGGCCGAACGCGGACATCCGGGTCACGGTGTCCGGCGGCGCCTGGGCCACCGTGGCGCCCAGGGCGCAGGCGGTGGCGAAGAGCGCGGCGGTCTTGCCCGCGATGGAGGCCAGATAGCCGGCCTCGGTGCGCTCGCTGTTGTTGGTGTCCTGCAGCTCGCGCGCCTGCCCGTCCGCGAGCGCGGCCAGGCTGGCGGCCAGCAGGTCGGGGCACCGCCCGCCCGCCCCGGCGGCGCGGCTGAACGCCAGCGCGATCAGCAGGTCACCGGCGACGATGGCGGTGCCCTCGCCCCACTTGGCGAAGACGGTGGGGGCGCCGTGCCGCAGCGGCGCGCTGTCGATGATGTCGTCGTGCACCAGGCTGGCGCAGTGCAGCAGCTCCACGGCGGCCGCGGCCCGGACCGCCCGCCGCCGCTGCCGGTCGGCGAGGCCCCCGGTCAGCGCGTGCGCGGTGGTGAGCACCAGCAGCGGCCTGAGCAGTTTGCCCCGGCCCACGGAGTTCGCGACGACCGGCGCCAGCGCGCACGGGTCCAATTCGACGGATTTGCTGAGTTCCTTGGTGAGGAGCCGCATGTCATCCGCTATGCCGGGCGGCGTCCCGTTCGTGAGGGTGAATGGAGCAGACCAATTTTCTGTATGGCTGTTCACCGCGTTCTCGGTCAACAGTCCCCCCGGCGTGTTCTCGGTCCGACAGACCAGTTGTTCTCGGGTAACCGCCTCCGGCCCGGCAAATGTATTGCCGGCCGCTGCAGAGGCGATCCTGTGCCCTATTCGCCGTAATGATGACCACGGACGCTAGCAGTGGCACCAACGGGCAGCAATGTGACGTGGATCATATGTGCGACTGCTTGACCCAAGGATTTTCCGGGTAGAAAGATCCACACCTCCCGCGTCACTCCGAGAGGATGGTCCGCGTGTCCGAGAAGGTTCCCGACCTGTTCACTCTGGAATTCGAGAGGAACCCATTTCCCACCTATTCGGAGTTCCGGCGGAACGAACCGGCGAAACTCGTACCCCTTCCCGATGGGCGGCGCGCCTGGTTTCTGACCGGATATGAGGACGTGAAGGCGGCACTCGCCGACCCCCGGCTTTCGTCGGACACCCGCAGACACGGGGCGCTGGACGCGTTCACCCTCGTACCGGAGGAGATGAGAAAGGCGATGACCAGCCATATGGTCAACGCCGACCCGCCCGAGCACACGCGGCTGCGCCGGCTGGTGGCCAAGGTGTTCACGCCGCGCCGGATCGCCGCGCTGCGGCCCGCGGTCGAGGCGACCGCGGCCGAACTCCTGGACGGCCTGGAGAAGAGCGACGAGCCCGACCTCGTGGCGGACTACGCCTTCGCGCTCTCCGCCCAGGTCCTCTGTCTGCTCCTGGGCATCCCGTCCGAGGACCGGGACCGCTTCCGCCGGACCTCGGCGACGATCGTCGCCGGCCGGCTGGCGGCGGACCGGTTCCCGGAGGCGGCGGCGGAGATGCACGCGTACACCCGCGCGCTGCTGGAGAAGAAGGCCGCCGACCCGGGGGACGACCTGCTCTCGGAACTGGTCCAGGTGCGCGACGGCAGCGACCAGCTCAGCGAGGACGAACTCTCCTCGATGGTCTTCATGTTCCTCATCGCGGGCCAGGAGACGTCGGCCAATCTCATCGCGACGTGCGTGTATCTGCTGATGTCCCGGCCGGAGCTGTACGACCGGATGCGCACGGACGACAAGCTCCGCGCCGCGGTGATCGAGGAGGCGCTGCGCTACGAGAGCCCGGTGGAGATGGCCTCGTACCGGTTCGCGACCGAACCGATGGAGGTGGTCGGCCAGGAGATCGCGGCGGGGGACGTGGTCGTGGTCGCCCTCAACTCGGCGAACCGCGACGAGCGCCGCTTCCCCGACCCGGACACGTTCGACGTGGACCGCCCCAAGGACGGCCACGTCGCCTTCGGCCACGGCATCCACTTCTGCCTGGGCGCGCAGCTGGCCCGCATGGAGGTCGACATCGCCCTCTCCGCCCTCACCACCCGCTTCGCCCTCCCCGAACTCCGCGGCGAACGGGACGAGTTGCTATGGCGCATCGGCGTGATGCGGGGCCTGGAAACGCTCACGGTGCGGCTGACCCCCCGCGAGTGATTGGGTTCTCAGTCCGATGCGGTGTTCCGCAGGTGCAGACGAATGACGCCGGCCACGTTGATGAGCCACTGCCGCAGCGTGACCCCGTCGGGGGGATCGACCGCCATCCCGAGCGCGACACTCGCCCGCACGAGCCCCGCCTCGTCACCCGCCGCGTCCAGCGCTTGCGGAATCTCGCCGAGAACCCGGCGCAGTTCCTCGTCCGGGGTCCCGCGCAGATAGTCGTCCAGGGCCTCGCGATGGGAGGAGTAGGTGTCCGGGAAGTCCTGATGGAAGTACCCGCCGAGCAGCTGACTCAGAGAGGGGAAGAACTCCTCCCACTCCCAGTCCATCCGCGGCGCCTGCCCGGCCCGCTGTTCGGGATTCCGCACAGCGGCCCGAATGTGCTCGCGGGCGATGCGCAGTGACTCCTCGATGCTCCTCCCTCCGGTCGGACGCACACGCGGCAACAAGGCCACGTCATCGGCGATCTCGGAGGAGAGGAGCCCGACGGAGAGCAGGTCGTCCAGCTCGTGAAGGACGCGCACACCGCGCTCGGGAAATCGCGAGACAACCCGCACATACCCTTCGAGCGCCGGCCCGGGCGCGCTCGGCGTATCGGTGAACGCGTAACCGGCGTGGGTGTAGGCACGCAGCAGGCTCTGCAGCTCGTAGAAGCGGTGGCCAGGAGCGGATGGATGGGCCATGGCGGTCCGTTCGGCTCGAATGGGGCGACCGATTCGCGCTCTACGCACGGACCGGGGGGCTGTCGAACCTCACGGTATGGGGGCTTTCGAAGAGGAGCCGCGCCGGCTCGGTGGCGGGCGGTCGCGCTGCCCGCACTGCGGCTTGCCGCGGGATCAGGTGGCGACGCTCGAGCACGACTGGGTGCTGCTGGAACCGGACATGAAGCCGCTTGCCCATACGGTGCCGGCGGAGCATCGGTGGATCGAGCTGTCCGATGGACGGGTGACGGTCTACGGGGTGTGTCCGCCGGATCAGTTCCAGCGGTGCCGTATCGAGCACCGTCTGGCCTGCCCGGAACAGCCGCTGCCAGATCTCTGGCCGTGGTTGACGACCCTGCGCGAGGAGAACGCGCGGCAAGCGGAACGCCGGGCCGGCCCGGAGTCGCCTCGCCCCCCCCGGGGAGTGGCCGGACGTCGGCTGACGCACACCTCGAAGGCGGCGGCCGGCGGGCGGCCGCGCATACGCGAAGACCCCGACCCCAGCGTTCACGCTGGCGGCGGGGTCTTTCGGCACCTTGTGCAAGGTGCCCCCGGCAGGATTCGAACCTGCGCACACGGCTCCGGAGGCCGTTGCTCTATCCCCTGAGCTACGGGGGCGTTCCGTCGTTCTCCGGTCGGTCTGACCGGCGGCGACGGGTAGAACACTACCAGCTTCGAGGCGGTGCTGAGCACCGGGTTCCCGGGAGGGCGGGGGTGGGCCGCCGGCCGGCGTAGCGCATGGGGCCGGAAGCGTTCCGGGGGTTGGGCGAAGCTCCCCCGCACGGGGCGGAAGTGGGCAAAACGCGGACGCGGCGGGAGGCGCGGACCTACTCTCGAGTTGTGCCTGGCTTGTCCGGCCGGGTCCTTGTTGTTGACGACAACAAGGTCATCCGGCAGTTGATCAGGGTCAACCTCGAGCTCGAGGGCTTCGAGGTCGTGACCGCGGCCGATGGTGCCGAATGCCTGGACATCGTGCACCAGGTGCGCCCTGACGTCGTGACGCTCGATGTCGTCATGCCCCGGCTCGACGGGCTGCGGACCGCGGCGCGGCTGCGGGCCGACCCCCGGACGTGCCATCTGCCCGTCGCGATCATCAGTGCCTGTACGCAACTGGAGATCGACAGCGGTCAGGCCGTCGGCGTGGACGCCTTCCTCGCCAAGCCGTTCGAGCCCGTGGAGCTCGTCCGGCTGGTGCGGCGGCTCGCCGGGGCCGCGGAGCCCCAGCCCTCCGGCGATCTGGACGACCTGATCGACGGCGCCGGCGGTCCCGGCCGCGAAACCGCCATAGCCGCCGAGGGCCACCTCGAGGGCGACCTCCCCGGCGATTCCCCCGGCGCCGGGGAGGCCGAGCC
>NZ_JBPQTV010000371.1:0-5763 GCF_051386515.1 Streptomyces sp. URMC 123
GGCCGCGGCCAGGGAGAGGCCCTCCTGGAGGGTGCGGACGGCGGGCCCGCGCGGGATCGGCGCGCCGTCCGGGGTTCGGGTCGGGGCGTGGGCCTCGCGCCAGTAGGCCGGGGCCGGTTCGGCCACGGCGACCAGGGGCGTCGCGGCGAGGTCCGCCGCGGTCAGGGCCGCGCGGGCCGCGTAGGGGTGGCGCACGGAGACCGCGAGGCGCTGGGGCTCGCGGGAGAAGACCGGGCCGACGGCGAGGTCGTCCTCGGCCACGGGCAGCAGGACGGCCGCCGCGTCGAGTTCACCGCGCCGCAGCGCGCCGAAGGGGTCGGCGAGCGGGACCTCCACGAGGTCGACGGCGCAGTCCGGGTGGCGGTCCCGGAAGGCGGTGACCACGCTCATGAAGCGGTCGTCGGCGATGCCCTGGAAGCCGATCCGCAGCCGCCCGGTGACCTCGCGGGCGGCGGCGCGGGCGCCCTCGACGGCGGCGCGGAGGGCGGCGTACGCGGGGCGCAGCGCGGCGAGGAGGTCCTCGCCGGGCGGGGTGAGCCGCACACGGCGGCTGGTGCGGTCGACGAGCCGGGTGCCGATGCGGCGCTCCAGGGCGCGCAGCAGCTGGCTGACGCGGCTCTGGGAGACGTACAGGCGCTCGCCGGCCCGCCCGAAGTGCCGTTCCTCGGCGAGGACGAGGAAGCACTCCAGCTCGCGCAGGTCGAGCCCGCCGACGGCGTGCGGGGTGCCGGCGGCTTTGCCGGCGGGGTCGCTCGCGGTGTCCTTCATGTCCGTCGCGCCTCCCGATCGATGAGCCCCGCTCATGGAAGCGTGAGCACTTCGCCGTTGTTCCCGCCGGGCGCCGGCAGTTGGCTGGGGGCATGGCTCGACTCGATCACGAACGCCCGGAGACCACTCGGGGGACCGCGGCCGGCCCGGCGGCCGTGGCTGGCCCGCCGGCCGTGGCTGGCCCGCCGTTCTGGCGCTCGCCGCGGCGACCTTCACCGTCGTCACCTCCGAGATGCTGCCCGTCGGGCTGCTCACCCCGCTCGGGAACGCGCTGCGGGTCAGCGAGGGCACGGCGGGGCTCACCCTCACCGTCACCGGGCTCGTGGCCGCCGTCTCCGCGCCCCTCGTCGCCCCGGCCGTGGGCCGCCTGGACCGGCGGCTCGTGCTGTGCGCGCTGATGAGCGCGCTGGCGGCGGCGAACCTGCTCGCCGCCTGGTCGCCGAACTTCGCCGTCCTGCTGGCCGCCCGGGTACTGGTCGGGCTGACCATGGGCGGTGTGTGGTCGCTCGCGGCGGGGCTCGCCGTACGGCTCGTACCGGCCGCGTCCGTCGGCGCCGCGACCTCCGTGATCTTCAGCGGGATCGCCGTGGCCTCCGTCCTGGGCGTCCCCGCCGGCACGTACCTCGGCGAACTCGCGGGATGGCGCGCCGCGTTCGGGCTGGCCGGCGCGGTGGCGGCCGTGGTCGCGGCGGCGCTCGCCGCGCTGCTGCCGCCGCTGCCCGCCGAGCGGGCGGTCCGGCTCGGCGGCGTGCTCCGCCTGGTCGGTGCCGCGCCGGTGCGTACGGGCCTGCTGCTCGTGGCCCTGCTGGTCACCGGGCACTTCGCCGCGTACACGTATGTGCGCCCGGTGCTGGAGGAGATCTCCGGGGCCGGCCCGTCCCTGATCGGCACGCTGCTCCTCGTCTACGGGTGCGCCGGGATCGCCGGCACCTTTCTCGCCGGCTACGGCGTGGGGCGCTCCGTACGCGGCACCCTGCGGGTGATCTGCGCGGTGCTGGCCGGCTCGGTACTCCTGGTCCCGGTGCTCGGGGTGGCCGCGCCGGGGGCGGCGGCGCTGGTCGCGGCCTGGGGCCTGGCGTACGGCGGGGTGTCCGTCGGTACGCAGACGTGGCTGATGGCGGCGGCCCCCGCCGCGCGGGAGGCGGCCTCCTCCCTCTTCGTCGCCGTCTTCAACGGCGCGATCGCGCTGGGGGCGCTGGCCGGCGGCCGGGCGATGGACGCGGCGGGGCCGGTGCCCGTCCTCGTACTCGCCGGCGGGCTGGCGCTCGCCGCGCTGGCCGTGACGATCGCCGGGCGGGCGCCGACGGCGTCCGGATGAGCGCGGGGTGAGCGCGGAGTGATCGCGCCGGGCCGGGCGGGGGCGGGGGGCCGCCCGGCAGGCGGGACACTGAGGGGATGAGCGTAGTGATCGACGTCTCCGACGTGCCCCTGGACCGCGTCGTGTTCGGGGTCTCCCCGCTGGCCGAGCTGGGGGCGGCCCTGCACGTCCTGGCCGAGCCGTCGCACCACCCCGGCCTGCTGGAGTGGGCCACGGAGACGCGGGCCGGCCTGCCGCCGGACCTGGCCGAGAGGCTGTACGAGGCGGACATCCTGTGGCGCTCCACGCGATCGGACCTGTTCCTGCCGGGCACGGAGGCGGCCGGCCTCGCGGAGGAACTGGACGCGTGGGACCGGCTGGACGACGACGCGTTCGTCGTCGCCGCGGTGGAGATCTCCTGCGCCAGCTCGTTCCCCGGCCCCGAGCCGTCGCCCCTGCGCCGCCCGGAGGACCGCCGGCGGGCGCGGGAGCTCGCCGCCGCGCGGGGTCTGCGGCAGGCCGCGTTCGCCGACCGGCTGCTGGCGGACCCGGCGGGGGTACGGGCGTGGCTCCGACGGTTGGTGGAGGACTGCGAGCGGGTCTTCTTCGGCGAGCTCTGGGAGCGGGTGCGGCCGCGGCTGGCCGCCGACGCCCGTCACAAGGGCGAACTCCTCAAGCACCACGGGTTGGCGCGGGCCGTCACGGCGGCCTCCCCCGCCATCACCCTGGACGCGGCGCGCGGCCGGCTCGTGGTCGACAAGCTCCAGGACGGCCGGGTCAGCGCCTCGGACGCGGGGCTGGTCTTCCTGCCCACGGCGTTCGGGTGGCCCCACCTCGTGGTCCGGAGCGCCCACGGCGACCGGCCGGTCCTCCAGTACCCCGTCGCCACGCCCGAAACGCCACCGGCCCTGACGCTGGCGGCGGTCCAGCAGCGCCTGGACGCGGTGGCGCACCCGCTGCGGCTGCGCCTGTGCCGGACGCTCGCCCGCGGGCCCCACTCGACGACGGAACTGGCGAACGCGAGTGGCGTCACGGCGCCCGAGGTGTCCCGCCACCTCGGCGTCCTGAAGAAGGCGGGCCTCACCCGCATCCGACGGGAGGGCCGCTACGTCCTCCACGAACTCGACATCGACCGCGTCGGCCGCCTCGGCGCGGACCTCCTGGGCAACGCGCTGCGGTGACGCTCGGCCCGCCGGGCCTCTTCGCTGCCGCGCGTGACCGGGACACGGCGAGGGCCCGAACGGCCGGGTCGTGCCTTCCGGTCAGCCGGACGCGGCGGACAGCTGTCGGGTGAGCCTCCACAGGGCGGCGTACGCCCGCTGGACGAAGGCGCCGTTCAGGGCGGGGCCCGTGTTGGCCAGCGCGGTGAGGGCGCAGTGCGCGCGGGGGCTGAAGCCCGCGAAGGCGGTGAATCCCCGGGTGGCTCCCGAGTGGTGGTAGAGGTCATGACCCGGTTGGGGCCGGATGTTCCAGATCAGGGCGATGCGCCGGCCCGAGCGTGGCAGGGCCACGCGGGGCCCGGTGACGTCGGCGAGCGCCGCTCGCAGGGTGCGGGGGATTCCGGGGGGCGCCGTGGCGGGATCGATGAGGCCGTCGAGGACCACGAGCAGGTCGCGGGCGCTCGACCGGGCGGCCCCCGCGCCCGGCATGGCGGGCATCCGCCAGGCCGGACGGGGCCTTCCGTGCCAGTAGCCGGTGGCCTGCGGCTGCCCGGTGTCACAGCCGGTGTGGGTCAGGCCGAGCGGAGCCAGTACGCGCTCGGTCAGCAGCCGCGCGTAATCCCCGCCGGGGCCGTGCGCGGCGTGCGCGAGCAGTTCACCGAGGAGCCCGACGCCGAAGTTGGAGTAGCGCACGCGCGTACCGGGGGCGGCACGTGGCCGGGTGTCGGCGAGGGCGCGTCGCAGGTCGGCGGCGGAGTAGTCGGCGTAGGGGTTGCTGAACCACGCGCGCGCCGCGCCGCGGAGCAGACCCGCGGGCAGCCGTGGCAGGCCCGAGGTGTGCGTGGCCAGGTGGACGAGGGTGATGGGGGAGCCGCGCGAGCGCGGCGCGGCCGAGCGGGGCAGGAAGCGGGTGATCGGGTCGTCGTACGCGACCTCGCCGCGCGCGACCATCTCGGCGAGCAGCAGGGCGGTGAAGGTCTTGGTGAGGGAGCCGATCTCGAAACGGGTGTCGGGCCTGGCCGCCGCCCCGTGCCGCAGGGCGGTCGATCCGTGGGCCAGGACCGTGCGTTCGGGGCCGCGCCGGACGGCGAGTGCCACCGCGCTCGCGCCGGGTGCGGCCTCGGCCAGGGCGGCGAGCAGGCCGGTGGCCCACGCCGGGCCGTCGCCGCCCGGGGCCGGCGGGCCCTCGCGCCCGGCGGGCGCGCGGTGCGGGGCGGGGAGGTGACTCACCGCGGGCCCACCGCCCCGCCCAGCGTGCGGGACACCGTGAGCGCGCCGGCGATCACGACGACCACGGCGGTGTGCTGATGGTTCGCGAACCGCAGGTCGGCCTCGCCGGTCACCGGTTCGCCGTCCCGCGGCATCAGACCGTCCGGATGCTGCGCGCGGGCCAGCCGTTCCCAGTCCGCGAGCTCGCGGTACGGCTCCTCCAGACAGCAACCGACGATCATCAGCTCGCCGACCAGGTCCCACTGCTCGATCTCGGCCCAGATGTCGATCCACACGGGCAGCCAGGCCCTCACGTACGCGGCCACGTCCTGGGGCAGGCCGGAGGGGCGGGCGCCCCAGTCGGTGAGGTGGAAGATCGTGTGGGTGACGCAGTAGCCGGTCATCCAGTCGATGAGCCAGGGTTCCGGGGTGGCGCCGAGCCAGGTGGCGCGGGTCAGCGTCGCCCAGTCGTACGGGGTCCGCCGCACGTCGAGGCCCACGACGCGGGCCGCGTTGGCGACGGCGAGCCTGCGGTTGGGCACGACCTCCGCGTTCCGTACGGAGCGCAGGGCGCCGGTGTGGGCGAACAGCCGCTCAAGGGGCTCGTGCCGCAGGCCGCAGCGGGCGAACGGCGCGTACGTCTCCAGGGGGTCGGTCATCATCGAGTACCGCAGCGCCCGTTCGTAGAGCATGTCGCCCTCGCCGAACTGCCGCCAGCAGAAGCTCAACAACTCCTGGGCCAGGCGCAGCTCGGTGCGGCCCGCGGCGGACTCGCGCAGCACGAGCGAGGCGGCGAGCGCGGTCTCGCCGAGCGGTTTGTAGACGCTGTCCGGGTCACCGAGCTCGGCGGTGGTGCCGGCGGGCAGCGCCCCGCGCTCCCGGTGCGTGTGGAGCCAGGCCAGGGACCGGGCGCTCACCCGGTGCGCGGTCCGCGTCAAGGACGCCGTCATGAGGTCTCCGGTCCGAGGACCCGCCGGGCGATCGCGGCGTCGAGCGCGAGCCGCGGACCGCCGCCGTGCAGGCGCAGGTGTTCGACCAGCGGTACGGGGTCGAGGGGCAGGCGCACGCCCTCCGAGCGCAGCAGGGCCAGCCAGCGCGTGATGCGCATCGCGGTGGGGAAGTCGCGGCGCAGCACGGCGCGGGTCGCTCCGCGGGCGAGGGCGAGCGGGGCGGCGCGGGCGGCGGCGTGTACGGGGCCTTCGAGGCCCGGCAGGGCGAGCGGCGAGAGCTGGCCCATCCGTACGGACCAGCGCTGCCAGTCGGCGCCGATGCGGCCAGGATCGGGGGCGGCGGGGGCGGCGGCCCCGTCGGCGAGGCCGAGGTCGGCGG
>NZ_JBPQTV010000372.1:0-5761 GCF_051386515.1 Streptomyces sp. URMC 123
GCGCCGCCGCACCACCATCACGACCCCCGCCGTGCGCGGACCCGTGGCCCCCCGCGGCATCCTCGCCGGCCAGGAGGCCGTCGAGCCGCTGGCCGACGGCCACGCCGTGCCCATCGCGACCGGCGCCCGCGTGCCGCCGGGCGCGACTGCCGTACTGCGCACCGAACACGGCGAGGTGCGGCGGCGGGTCGACGAGGACTGGCTGTACCCGACCACCGGTGAGCCCGTGACGCCCGGTCAGGACATCCGCCCCCGCGGCCAGGAGTGCCGCCGGGGCGACCGGCTGCTGCCGGCGGGAGTACTGATCACGCCCGCCGTCCTGGGCCTGGCCGCCGCCGCCGGCTACGACGGCCTGATGGTGGCCCCGCGCCCCACGGTCGAGATCCTGATCCTCGGCGACGAACTGGCGCACGGCGGGCTGCCGCGCGAGGGCCGCATCCGGGACGCGCTCGGCCCGATGCTCGACCCCTGGCTGCGCCTCCTCGGCGCGGACGTCATCCGCGCCCGCCACCTCGGCGACGAGGCCGAGCCCCTGCGCACCGCCATCGCCACCAGCTCCGCAGATCTGCTGGTCACCACGGGCGGCACGGCAGCGGGCCCCGTCGACCACGTGCGCCCCGCCCTGCTGAGCGCGGGGGCGGAGCTCCTCGTGGACGGCGTGGCGGTGCGCCCGGGGCACCCGATGCTGCTCGCCCGGCTCGCCCCCGGCCGGCACCTGGTGGGGCTGCCCGGCAACCCCCTGGCCGCCGTCTCCGGGCTGCTGACCCTCGCCGAGCCCCTGCTGCGGTCCCTGGCCGGCCGCCGCGATCCGTACGGCGACGGCGACGGCGGCAGCGACGCGCCCTTCGATCCGTACGGGGCCGGGCCGGGTGCCTTCCGTCCGTACGGTGACGGCCCCGACGCCCTCGGCCCGTACGGCGAGGGCGAACCGCTCTCCACCGCCGTACTGACGCACCCCGTCGCCGCGCACCCGTACGACACCCGGCTGGTGCCCGTCGCGCTGCCCGGGGCCGGGCACGCCGTGCCGCTGCGGTTCTCCGGCCCCGCCATGCTGCGCGGGGTCGCCGCAGCCGACGCGATGGCCGTGATCCCGCCGGGGCAGGGGGTCGAGGCGGGGCGGCCCGTACGGATTCTCGGGCTGCCCGGCGCGGGCGGCCCCGGCACGCCGCGAGGCCGTTCCGGCGGGCGCGACGACGGCCCCCCGCCCGGCCCGGGCGGCCGCCCGCCACGCCCCGGTGGCCGCACGCCCGGCTCGGGCCGCACGCCCGGCTCCAGCGGCCGCACAGGCGGCCGTACGGGCGGTCGCTCCGGCGGCGGGTCCGGTGGAGCGGCCGGGCGCCGGTCCGGCGGTCGTCCCAGCGGTGGCCGGGGAGGTGCCGCATGAGGCGGCCCAGCCCCGAAGCGGTCGCCCGCGACGCCGCGGACGCCGCCACGCACCGCGTGCAGCTCGCCCGCACGCTCACCGTCGGCCCGCTCCGGCAGGTCGCGCGGCGGCTGTTGATGGCCCTGCTGGTGCTCGTCGCGACCGTACTGATCGTCTACGCGGACCGCGGTGGCTACCACGACAACGCCGACGGCTCCGTGGACTTCCTCGACGCCGTCTACTACTCCACCGTCACCCTCTCCACCACTGGGTACGGTGACATCGTTCCGCACAGCGACACGGCCCGGCTCTGCAATGTGCTGCTGGTGACCCCGCTGCGCGTGCTGTTCCTGATCATCCTGGTCGGCACCACGCTCGAGGTCCTCACCGAGCGCACCCGTGAGCAGTGGCGCCTGACGCGTTGGAGGGCCGCCTTGCGCGATCACACGGTTGTCGTCGGCTTCGGGACGAAGGGGCGGTCCGCCGTCCAGACGCTGCGCGCCTCGGGGCTCCCCAAGGAGCGGATCGTCGTCGTCGACCCCAGCCAGAAGGCGGTCGAGGCGGCCAACCTGGAGGGCTACGCGGGGGTCGTGGGCGACGCCACCCGCAGCGACGTCCTGCTGCGCGCCGAACTGCAGCGCGCCCGGCAGATCATCATCGCCCCGCAGCGCGACGACACGTCCGTACTGGTCGCGCTGACGGCCCGCCAGCTCAACCGCGGCGCGAAGATCGTCGCCGCGGTGCGGGAGGAGGAGAACGCTCCGCTTCTGCGGCAGTCCGGCGCGGACGCGGTCATCACCAGCGCCAGCGCGGCGGGACGGCTGCTGGGTCTGTCCGTACTGAGCCCCAGTACGGGCACGGTCCTGGAGGACCTCATCCAGCAGGGCACCGGGCTCGACATGATCGAGCGACCGGTGGTGAAGTCGGAGGTCGGCAAGTCCGTACGGGAGACGGAGGACCTCGTGGTCTCCGTACTGCGGGGGCACCGGCTGCTGGGGTACGACGACCCCAAGGCCAGCCCCCTGCAGGCGACGGACCGAGTGATCACGATCGTGCGGGCCGCCCGCCGGGACGACAACGGGGGGTAGGGGCTCACGCGCAGGAGTAGCCTCGCCCGCATGCCGATGCATGCGATCACCATCCCCGAACCCGGCGGACCCGACGCCCTCGTGTGGGCGGAGGTCCCGGACCCCACACCCGGTCCCGGAGAGGTGCTGGTCGAGGTCGTGGCCAGCGCCGTCAACCGCGCCGATCTGCTCCAGCGGCAGGGCTTCTACGACCCGCCGCCCGGGGCGTCCCCGTACCCCGGCCTGGAGTGCTCCGGCCGCGTCGCCGCCCTGGGGCCCGGCGTCTCGGGCTGGTCCGTCGGCGACGAGGTGTGCGCGCTGCTCGCCGGCGGCGGCTACGCGGAGAAGGTCGTCGTCCCCGTGGGGCAGCTGCTGCCGGTCCCCGAGGGCGTCGAGCTGGTCACGGCCGCGGCACTGCCCGAGGTCGTCTGTACGGTCTGGTCGAACTGCTTCATGGTGGCCCACCTCCGGCCGGGTGAGACCCTGCTCGTGCACGGCGGCGCGAGCGGCATCGGGACCATGGCGATCCAGCTGGCCAAGGCGATCGGCGCGCGGGTCGCCGTCACGGCCGGGGCGCCGTGGAAGCTGGAGCGCTGCCGTGAGCTGGGCGCCGACATCCTCATCGACTACCGCGAGCAGGACTTCGTGGAGGAGCTGCGGAAGGCCACGGACGGCGCCGGGGCGGACGTCATCCTCGACATCGTCGGGGCGAAGTACCTGGAGCGGAACGTCACGGCGCTGGCCGTGAACGGCCGGCTCGCCGTGATCGGGCTCCAGGGCGGGGTCAAGGGCGAGCTGAACCTCGGCGCGCTGCTCGCTAAGCGCGGCGCGGTGACGGCGACCTCGCTGCGCGGGCGGCCGCTCGGCGAGAAGGCGACGATCGTCGCGGCGGTGCGGGAGCACGTATGGCCGCTGATCGAGGCCGGGCGGGTGCGGCCGATCGTGGACCGCACCGTTCCGATGCGGGAGGCAGCGCGGGCGCACCGGGTCCTGGAGGCGGGCGAGCAGGTCGGAAAGGTGCTGCTGACGGTGTGAGCGGCCGCGGGGCGGGGGCGCGCGGGCCCGGCCGGAGCCTGGCCACGCGGAGGACCGGGCGCCCAGAGAGCCGGCCACCCGGTGCACCGGCCACCACCCGGCGCACCCGGCGCCGGGCCGCACCCGCCGCCCCCCGAGCCGCCCGCATGCGGCCACGCACAGCCCGTGTGACGCTGAGGGCGACGACGTGATCCCCCGACACGGGAGGGTGCCCCGTGGCCGTCCCCTCGGCATTCCGCCGGGCCCCGGCACTGACCGGGCCCTCGGCGTTCCGCAGGCCCGCCCTGGTGGGCCTGCTGGCCGCCGCGGCGCTCTGCCCCCTGTCCGGGGCCCCGGCCCACGCGGAGGACGCGACCCCCGCCGCGCCGGAGAGCCTCTCGCCCTCCGTACGGACGTACGGCCACCCGGACGGCGCCCTGGCCGGGCACCGCGCCGGTCAGGGCCGGGAGCGCCCCGGCCGCCCGGAGGACCCGCCGGCCGCCCACCCCGCCGACCAGGCCGCGCCCGACGCCCGGGACGCGCGGGACCCCGAGGCGCCCGGCGACGTCCCGCGGGACCCCGACCGCCCGGCGGAGGCCGCGGACCCCCGTACGGGCGCCCCCGAGGCCCCGGACGAGCCCGCCGGCCCCGCGGAGAGCGCCCCGGCCGCGGACCCCGGGGCCGATGCCGGAAGCGACACCCGCCCCGGCATCCGCCGCGAGGTGGCCGACCGCGCGAGCGACGACCACGTACCGACCGTGCTGCCCCTGGGCACGGGGCTCACCCTGATGGGCCTCGGCCTCGGCTTCTTCGCCCTACGCATGCGGCTGCGCCGCGACGGCCCCTCCGCACCGCGCCGCCGCGCGCCCCGCCGGTAAGCCCGTAAGCCCGTAAGGCCGTGCGCCCGTAACCCCGCACGCCGGCGACCCCGTATGCCCCCCAGCAGGGGCGCGCGCCCGCTCCCGGGCTCCCGCCCCGAGCGCCCCGCTCGGCTACGCCGCCCGGCGGAGGGTGGATCATCGAAATCCGGGGGCACAACGGTCACGAGTCGCGTGTACGAGAGAATGGCTTGCATGGAGATGCCGAGCAAGGAACGGTCGCAGGAGAGTCCTCAGGTCCTGGTCGTGGGCCCGGACGGAATGGCTCTCGGCAACGCCGCCTCCCGCGCAGGGGGAGGCGACGACGAGTCGCGCGAGGTCCCCGTGACGGACATGGTCGAACAGCCCGCGAAGGTCATGCGCATCGGCAGCATGATCAAGCAGCTTCTGGAGGAAGTCCGCGCCGCTCCCCTCGACGAGGCGAGCCGGGTCCGGCTCAAGGAGATCCACGCGAGCTCCGTGAAGGAGCTCGAGGACGGGCTCGCGCCCGAGCTGGTGGAGGAGCTGGAGCGGCTCTCGCTGCCCTTCACCGACGAGACCGTGCCCACCGAGGCGGAGCTCCGCATCGCGCAGGCCCAGCTCGTGGGCTGGCTGGAGGGCCTCTTCCACGGCATTCAGACCGCGCTCTTCGCCCAGCAGATGGCGGCCCGCGCCCAGCTGGAGCAGATGCGCCGGGCGCTGCCGGCCGGGCTGGTCGCCGGCGAGGAGGGCGACCACGGCCCGTCCTCGCGCGGCGACGCCCGCTCGGGCCCGTATCTGTGAGCACCCGCAGACCCGGGAACGGGAACAACGGATAGCGGGCCACGGGACCACGGACCACGGAACAGGGGCCGGGGCGCACGCTCATCGAGCGCGCGCCCCGGCCCCTGTCACGTCTCTGCCGAAAGGACGGAAGGAACTACTCCGGCTTGCCGGTCGACACCGTCAGCTCGATCGTGTCCGTCTTGGGGTCGAACGGCTCGTCGTAGTCGTCGTACGTGTGCGAGAGCACCGCGCCCTGCCCCCAGAGGTTCTCGTTCTTCTGGATCTCGCGGTACTTCCAGCCGGCCTTCTGGAGGCACTCCTTGACCGAGTCGATGTGCTTGTACTGGAAGTTGGGCACCCGGAGCTTCGACTCGTCCTTGAACGACTTGCGGGCCTCGGTGCACTCCTTGGCCTCGATGGTCTTCGTCCGGTCCGGGCCCTTGAAGCCGCCGACGCCCGACACCGGGGCGGCCTGGGACGTGGACACCGAGGGGCTCGCCGAGCCGCGGTCGGCCTGTGGCGTGACCGTGTCGTCGCCCTGGGACAGCACCGCGGCGATCACGCCGCCGACCGCCAGCAGCGCCACCACGATCGCCCCGACGATCACCGGCGTGTTGCTCCTGCCGCCGCCGCCCGCCCCGGGCGCGCCGCCCGGGCCGGGCTGCGGCGCCATCGGGTGCGAGGGCGGCGCAGCC
>NZ_JBPQTV010000373.1:0-5756 GCF_051386515.1 Streptomyces sp. URMC 123
AGCGCCCGTGCCGCCGTCGCGTCGGGGTCCAGCCGGGCGCCCTCCCGTACGCACTCCTCGTAGGCCCGCGCGCCCAGCAGCTCCCGGGCCCGCTGCTCGCAGCGGGCGTGCGGCGCGTTGAAGTACCGCGAGCCGAACAGCGGCAGCCCCACGGAGTTCCACAGCTGCCCGGCCGCGCCCTGGAGCACCGCCGCCTCCGCCGGGTCGCCCTCGTCCACCGTGATCAGCGCGAGCAGCTCCACCGCCAGCACGGTGCCCACCAGATCGTGGAAGGCGTGGTCGATGGCCAGGCACTCCTCCAGCAGCGCCCGCGCCTGCCCGGCGTCCCCGCGCGTCCAGGCCGCGTAGCCGAGCACATAGAGGGCGTAGGCGAGCGACCAGCGCTCGCCGTGGTCGGCGCAGATCCGCCGCACCTCCTCGCACAGCTCCACCGCGCCGGTCAGATCGCCCTGGAAGGCGACCGCCATGGCCAGCTCCACCTGGCCCATCAGCACATTGCTGTTGAGCTCCCCGATCTCGCGGTAGCGGGCCAGCGCCTCGCGCAGCAGCCGCTCGGCGCGCGGCATGTCGTCCGACACCAGGGCGAGACAGCCGGTGCGGTGCACGGCGTAGGCGGCGGCGACCGCGTTGTCCGTGCGCTCCGCCTCCGCGCGGCACTCCTGGAGCGCCTCCAGGGCCGCCACCGAGTCGCCCTGGAGGACGGCGACGTGCCCGGCCACCCACAGCGCCTTCAGCCGCGACTCCTCGTGGTCGCCGTCCAGCGCCAGCGCGCGGTCCAGCCAGTGCCGGCCCTCGGCGAGCCGCCCGCAGCCGACCCAGTAGAACCACAGGGTGCCGGCCAGATACTGGCCCAGATAGGCGTCCTGGGCGTCCTCCAGGCTGAACTCCAGGGCGATGCGCAGATTGGGCAGCTCCGCGTCGATCCGGGCGGCCACCTCCGCCTGCCGGGGGCTGAACCAGTCCAGCTCGCACCAGGTGGCCAGGCCCAGGTACCAGTCGCGGTGGCGGCGGCGCATCCGCTCGGTGTCCTCCAGCGCGTCCAGCCAGCCCGCGCCGTACGCCCGTACGGTGTCGAGCATGCGGTAGCGCACCCCGGCCGGGGTGTCCTCGCGCACCACCACCGACTGGGCCACCAGCTCGGCCACCACGTCGACCAGCCGCTCCGCGGGCAGATCGGGCCCGGAGCACACGTACTCGGCCGCCTCCAGCGTGAAGTGGCCGGCGAAGACCGACAGCCGGGCCCACAGCAGCCGCTCCGCCGGCGTGCACAGCTCATGGCTCCAGCCGATCGCGGTGCGCAGCGTCTGATGGCGCGGGAGGACCCCCCGGCCGCCGCCGGTGAGCAGCCGGAAGCGGTCGTCGAGGCGGAGCAGCACCTGTTCCAGGGAGAGCGCCCGCAGCCGCCCGGCGGCGAGCTCCAGGGCGAGCGGGATGCCGTCCAGGCGCCGGCACAGCTCGGTGACGGCCCGCTCGTTGGCGGGCGTGACCGCGAAGCCCGGCAGCACGGCGGCCGCCCGGTGGGCGAACAGCTCGGCGGCCTCCCCGGGCACCGGCATCGGGCGCAGCGGCAGGCACTGCTCGCCCGCGATCTCCAGCGGGCGCCGGCCGACCGCCAGCACGGCCACGCCCGGCGCCTGCCGCAGCACCTCCGACACCAGCTCGGCGCACTCGGTGACGATCTGCTCGAAGCCGTCCAGGACCAGCAGCAGCCGGCGGTCGGCGAGCTGTTCGGTCAGGGCGGTGCGCGGGGGCCGGCCGGTGTGGTCGGCCACGCCCAGGGCCTCCGCCACGGCGTGCTCCAGCAGGCCGCCGTCGCGCAGGGTGGAGAGCTCCACGAGCCAGATGCCATCGCAGAAGCGTTCCTGCGCCATCTGTCCCCGCCGCAGCCGACGGGCCGCGCGCACGGCCAGCCGGGTCTTGCCGACCCCGCCCACGCCGGTCACCGTCACCAGCCGGTGCTCGGCCAGCCGGCCCTCCAGCTCGGCGAGTTCCGCGCCGCGCCCCACGAAGCGGTTGAGCTCGGCGGGGAGGTTGCCGAGGGCGGGCGGCAGCGCCGTCAGGTCCGGGCCCTCGCCGGCCCACGGCGCGGCGGGTCCGCAGGGGCCGTCGAGGTCATCGGGCCCATGGGGCCCGTCGGGGCCCTCGGGGCCGTCAGGTGAGGAGGAATCGGGGCGCGGGGGGCGTCGCATGGAACACGGAGCGTACCGAGCGATAAGCGGACCGTACAATCCCGCGCCGTATCGGATGCCCGGCGCCGGGAAACGTGGTACGGCCCCTCGGCCCCGGCGCGATAAGGTCGATTACTGCCGCTCGCGCCCGTCGGACCACCCGCCCGTGACCGATGGTGACACGCTGGCAGCGGCAGGCGACGACGGCGCGGATAGACGACAGGGAGCGGTGCAACGTGTCCGGTGGAGAGGTGGCCGGGATTCTCGTGGCCGTCTTCTGGGCCATTCTGGTCTCGTTCCTCGCCGTGGTGCTGGTGAGGCTGGCCCAGGTGCTGAAGGCGACCACCAAGCTGGTGGCGGACGTCTCCGCGCAGGCGGTCCCGCTGCTGGGGGAGGCGTCGGCGACCGTGCGGTCCGCGCAGACCCAGCTGGAGCGCGTGGACGCCATCGCCAGCGATGTGCAGGAGGTCACCTCCAACGCCTCCGCGCTCTCCTCGACCGTCGCCTCCACCTTCGGCGGCCCGCTGGTCAAGGTCGCCGCCTTCGGCTACGGCGTCCGGCGTGCCATCGGACGCAAGGACGCCGCCGAACCTCGCCGTACCGTGATCGTCGGACGGACCCTGCCGTCGGCCCGCCGGGGCCGCAAGCGGGGTCGCGGCGGAAAGGGCTGATCCACTGATGTTCCGCCGTACGTTCTGGTTCACCGCGGGCGCCGCGGCCGGGGTGTGGGCCACCAACAAGGTCCACCGCAAGCTCCGGCAGCTGACCCCGGAGAGCCTGGCGGCCCGGGCCGCCGACAAGGCCGTGGAGACCGGGCACCGGCTGAAGGAGTTCGCGCTCGACGTCAAGGCCGGCATGGCCCAGCGGGAGCTGGAGCTCAACGACGCCCTGGGCCTGGAGGCGGACCCCGACGGCCCCCGTGAACTCCCCGCGCCGCGCCGCCCGGCCGCGCTTGCCCCCAAGACCCCGTACAACCGGAATGAGGACCACTGATGGAGTCGGCTGAAATCCGTAGTCGCTGGCTGCGCTTCTTCGAGGAGCGCGAGCACACCGTCGTGCCGTCGGCGTCGCTGATCGCGGACGACCCGACGCTGCTGCTGGTCCCGGCGGGCATGGTGCCGTTCAAGCCGTACTTCCTCGGCGAGGTCAAGCCGCCCTTCCCGCGCGCCACCAGCGTGCAGAAGTGCGTCCGCACCCCGGACATCGAGGAGGTCGGCAAGACCACCCGGCACGGCACCTTCTTCCAGATGTGCGGCAACTTCTCCTTCGGCGACTACTTCAAGGAAGGCGCCATCAAGCTCGCCTGGGAGCTGCTGACCACCCCGGTGGCGGACGGCGGCTACGGGCTGGAGCCGGAGAAGCTCTGGATCACCGTCTACCAGGACGACGACGAGGCCGAGGCCATCTGGCGCGACGTCGTCGGCGTCCCCGCCGAGCGCATCCAGCGGCTGGGCAAGAAGGACAACTTCTGGTCCATGGGCGTGCCCGGCCCCTGCGGCCCCTGCTCCGAGATCAACTACGACCGCGGCCCCGAGTTCGGCGTCGAGGGCGGCCCGGCCGTCAACGACGAGCGGTACGTGGAGATCTGGAACCTGGTCTTCATGCAGTACGAGCGCGGCGCCGGCTCGGACAAGGAGGACTTCCCGATCCTCGGCGAGCTGCCCAGCAAGAACATCGACACCGGCCTCGGCCTCGAGCGCCTGGCGATGATCCTCCAGGGCGTCCGCAACATGTACGAGACCGACACCCTGCGCGTGGTCATGGACAAGGCCACCGAGCTGACCGGGGTCCGGTACGGCGCCGACAACGCCTCGGACGTGTCCCTGCGCGTGGTCGCCGACCACATCCGCACCTCCGTGATGCTCATCGGCGACGGCGTCACCCCCGGCAACGAGGGCCGCGGCTACGTGCTCCGGCGCATCATGCGCCGCGCGATCCGCAACATGCGCCTGCTGGGCGCCACCGGCCCCGTCGTCGGCGACCTCGTCGACGTCGTGATCGGCACCATGGGCCTGCAGTACCCGGAGCTGATCGCCGACCGCAAGCGGATCGAGACCGTCGCCCTGGCCGAGGAGGCCGCCTTCCTCAAGACGCTGAAGGCCGGCACCAACATCCTCGACACGGCCGTCAGCGACACCAAGGCGGCCGGCAAGTCCGTGCTCCCCGGCGACAAGGCGTTCCTGCTCCACGACACCTGGGGCTTCCCGATCGACCTCACCCTGGAGATGGCCGCCGAGCAGGGCCTGAGCGTGGACGAGGCCGGCTTCCGCCGCCTGATGAAGGAGCAGCGGGAGCGGGCCAAGGCCGACGCCCGGGCCAAGAAGACCGGCCACGCCGACCTGTCCGCGTACCGCGAGGTCGCCGACACCGCCGGCGCCACCGTCTTCACCGGCTACACCGACACCGAGGGCGAGTCCACGGTCGTCGGGCTGCTGGTCGACGGCGTCTCCTCGCCCGCCGCCTCCGAGGGCGACGAGGTGGAGGTCGTCCTGGACCGCACCCCGTTCTACGCCGAGGGCGGCGGCCAGCAGGCCGACACCGGCCGGATCAAGCTGGACACCGGGGCCGTCATCGAGGTCCGCGACGTGCAGCAGCCGGTGCCGGGCGTCAGCGTCCACAAGGGCGTGGTGCAGGTCGGCGAGGTGACGGTGGGCGCCTCGGCGCACACCCGGATCGATGTGCGCCGCCGCCGGGCCATCGCCCGCGCCCACAGCGCCACCCACCTCACCCACCAGGCGCTGCGCGACGCGCTCGGCCCCACGGCCGCCCAGGCCGGCTCGGAGAACGCCCCGGGCCGCTTCCGCTTCGACTTCGGCTCGCCGACCGCCGTGCCCGGCACGGTGCTCCTGGACGTCGAGCAGAAGATCAACGAGGTGCTCTCCCGCGAGCTGGACGTCCACGCCGAGGTCATGAGCATGGACGAGGCCAAGAAGCAGGGCGCCATCGCCGAGTTCGGCGAGAAGTACGGCGAGCGGGTGCGCGTGGTCACCATCGGCGACTTCTCCAAGGAGCTGTGCGGTGGCACGCATGTGCACAACACCGCCCAGCTGGGCCTGGTGAAGCTGCTCGGCGAGTCCTCCATCGGCTCCGGTGTGCGCCGGGTGGAGGCGCTGGTCGGCGCCGACGCCTACCAGTTCCTCGCCCGGGAGCACACGGTCGTCTCGCAGCTCACCGACCTGGTCAAGGGCCGGCCGGAGGAGCTCCCGGAGAAGATCGCCGGGATGCTGGCCAAGCTCAAGGACGCGGAGAAGGAGATCGAGAAGTTCCGCGCCGAGAAGGTGCTCCAGGCCGCCGAGGGGCTGGCCGAGGGCGCCCGCGACGTGCACGGCGTGGCGCTGGTGACCGGCCGGGTCCCGGAGGGCACGGGCGCCGACGACCTGCGCCGGCTGGTCCTCGACGTGCGGGGCCGCATCCAGGGCGGCCGCCCGGTGGTCGTCGCGCTGTTCACGGTGGTCAACGGCCGCCCGCTGACGGTGATCGCCACGAACGAGGCGGCCCGCGAGCGCGGGGTGAAGGCCGGTGAGCTGGTGCGCACGGCCGCCAAGACGCTCGGTGGCGGCGGTGGCGGCAAGGACGACGTCGCCCAGG
>NZ_JBPQTV010000374.1:0-5734 GCF_051386515.1 Streptomyces sp. URMC 123
GGCCCCGCCCGCCCCGGCGACATCGAACTGCGGCACCGCCCGGGCGACGGCGGCGGTCCCGAGTCGTACCGGCTCACCACCCGGGACGCCACCGTCACCATCACCGGCCCGGACGACGCCGGCGTCTTCTACGGCACCCGCACCCTGCTCCAGACCCTGCGCACCGGCGGCGGCCTGGTCCCCGAGGGCACCATGGCCGACCGGCCCGACCGGCCCCAGCGCGGGCTGATGGTCGACATCGCCCGCAAGCACTTCACCGCCCAGTGGCTGGAGGACCGGCTCCGGGAGCTCGCCGACCTCAAGCTCAACCAGCTCGCCCTGCACTTCTCCGACGACCAGGGGTTCCGCATCGCCAGCGAGTCGCACCCCGAGGTCGTCTCCCCGCAGCACCTCACCCAGGACGAGGTGCGCCGCCTCCTGGCGCTCGCCGAGCGGCTGCACATCACCGTGATCCCCGAGATCGACTCGCCCGGCCACCTCGGCGCGGTGCTGCGCGCCCACCCCGACCTTCAGTTGCGCGACGCGGCCGGCACCGCCACCAGCGGCGCCGTCGACATCGCCAACCCCGCCGCCGCGCGGATCGTGGACGACCTGCTGCGCGAGTACGCGCGGCTCTTCCCCGGCCCGTACGTCCACGTGGGCGCGGACGAGTACCAGGCGCTGGTCCGCCGCGACCCGCAGGCCTCGTACCCGCGGCTGGCCGAGCGGGCCCGGCAGCTGTACGGGAGCCGGGCGCGGGTCCAGGACCTGGCCACGGGCTGGCTCAACGACCGCGCCGCGGTGGTGAAGGCCGCCGGCAAGAAGCCCAAGGCCTGGAACGACGGCTTCTTCACCGGCGGGGTGGTCGCCCCGGACCGGGACATCGAGGTCGAGTACTGGACCGGCAAGGAGCTGGGCGCCCGCGAGCCGCAGGAGTATCTGCGCGAGGGCCGCAAGGTGGTCAACCTCAACGACGAGTATCTGTACTACGTGCTCGGCGAGCCCAACCAGTTCCGCTATCCCACCGGGGAGCGCGTTTACCGGGAGTGGTCGCCGGCCGTGCTGCGCGGCACCCGGCCGGTGCCGGCGGACCTGGCCGGGCCCGACCGCGTGCTCGGGGGCCGGCTCGCGATCTGGTGCGACCGGGCGCAGGCGCAGACCCAGGAGGAGGTGGCCCGCGGCATCCGGC
This sequence comes from Streptomyces sp. URMC 123, assembly GCF_051386515.1. Lineage (NCBI taxonomy): Bacteria > Bacillati > Actinomycetota > Actinomycetes > Kitasatosporales > Streptomycetaceae > Streptomyces > Streptomyces sp. URMC 123. The sequence continues at coordinate 1,169 of NZ_JBPQTV010000374.1, forward strand.
TGCCGCTGCGGGCCCTGGCCCAGCGACTGTGGGACCCGCGCCCGCCCACCCGGGACTGGCGGTCCTTCACGGAACTGGCGGACCGGGTGGCGAAGTGAGTACGGTCACGGGGCCCGGCGCGGGGTGAGAGGAGCGGCACGTCTCGCGGCGAGAGCCGCGGCGGAAGCCGCCACGCGTGGACGGCCGGGGTCGCCACCCCCCACAGGAGAGACCCCGGCCGCCGGTACGAGGGCCCTGCCACCGGGCCCGTACTCCACTCAGCGCCGGGCACCCGATTTCTGTCACAGCCCGTGCGGGCGTGTACCGTGACGCCCGGCCGTGGCGGGGTCGCGGCCCGTGCGGACGTGGACGCGGACGCGGCCCAGGCCGTAGCGTGCGTCACGAGCGCCCGACCGGCGCGATGACCGTCCGAACGCTTGGGCGGCCCCTGGGAGGGCCGCCGCCCCGGGGGTGCTCCTCTCATGTGTCCGTGCCACGGCCCGCGAGGCCGGTGCGCTCGCGGCGCGTCGCCGTGCGCGACCGCCGGGCGCCCGGGCGACTGACGCCCGGCGCGGTCGGCGGCGTGGCGCGTGGCGCGTAGGGACCCCGAGTCGGAAGGCCAGGGGAGAGTGGAGCAGGATCAGGGTGTGGCGGCGGACGACGCGCGACTGACCGCCGCGGTGCACGCGGCGCAGGCGGGGGACGAGGACGCCTTCCGAACGGTCTACCGCGCGGTGCACCCCCGTCTGCTCGGCTATGTGCGGACCCTCGTCGGCGACGGGGACGCGGAGGACGTCACCTCCGAGGCATGGCTCCAGATCGCCCGCGACCTCGGGGACTTCCGCGGCGACGCGGACCGCTTCCGGGGCTGGGCGGCCCGGGTCGCCCGCAACCGCGCGCTCGACCACATCCGGCTGCGCGGCCGCCGCCCGGCGGTCGGCGGCGACGAGACCGAACTGCTGACGACGCCCGGCGCCGCCGACACCGCCGGCGAGGCGCTGGAGGCCCTGGGCACGGACCGCACGATGCGGCTCATCGCCCGGCTGCCGCAGGACCAGGCGGAGGCCGTGGTGCTGCGGGTCGTCGTCGGGCTCGACGCCAAGAGCGCGGCCGGGGTGCTCGGCAAGCGGCCCGGCGCGGTGCGCACCGCGGCCCACCGGGGCCTGCGGCGGCTCGCCGAGCTGCTGGGCGCGGGCCGGCCCGAGGAGCACGAGGATTCCGCCGCCGGTGGCGGAACGAGCCCGTCCGGGCTCGACGGCGTACCGCCGCAGCGCGGTCCGCAGGCCGGTGCCGTGACCTCCGCCGGTGTGACGGAAACACGCGCGCGGACGCAGAAGGACATGTGATGGCCGACGACCCGTTGAGCTGGCTGGACGAGGACACCGCGGAGCGACTGCTGCGGGGTGGCGTGCTCGGTCGGCACGGCCGCGATGCCGTTGACGGCTCAAGTAACGCGCGCCGGGCGGACGGCGCCAGTGGCGATGGCGGTGGCACGGCGGAGCGGGGCGCTCCGCGGGTTCCGCCGGGGCCCGACGCTCCGCGGGCGTCCGACGTCCCGCGGGTGCCCGGTGTTTCCTCCGGCGCCGATGTGCCGCCCGGTTCCGGGACGCTGCCCGGTTCCGAGGCGCTGCCTGGGTCCGGAGTGGCCTCCGGTTCTCAGGTGACGTTCGGTTCCGGCGTTCCCTCCGGCTCCGATGTGCCGCCTGGCGCGCAGGCGCGATCCGGTGCTGATGTGCCGCCCGATTCCGAGTTTCCGCCCGGCCCGCAGGTGACCCACGACTCCGACGTCCCGTCCGGTGCCGGTCCCGGTGCCGTGTCCGGCGCCGACGTTCCGTCCGGTCCCGGTGCTTCGCCCTGCCCGCCCGCGCCGGGGCCCGACGCCGCTGCCGGCGCGGGGACGTTCGCCGGCGCCGGCTCCGTTCCGGGCTCCGGGGCCTCCCGGGACGCCGGCGCGGCCCTGCTGTCCGAGGCCCTGAACGCCGTCGCCGCCCACCACCGGCGCGTCGCGGGCCCCGGCGAGCTCCCCGGCGAGGAGGTGGCCGTCGCCGCGTTCCTGCGGGCCCGCGCCGAGGCGGCGGCGGGCGGCGTGCCCGCCGCGCGGCGCCGCCGGCCCCGCTGGAGCCTCGGCTGGGCCCAGCCGCTCCGGGCCGGCCTGGCCGTGGTGATCGCGGGCGGCGCGCTCTGCGGGGTCGCCGTCGCGGCCGGTACGGGCGTGCTGCCCACGCCGTTCGGCGACCGCGGCCGTCCCGTGCCCGCCACCAGCGTGTCGGGCGCCGAGTCGGCCGAGCCGCTGCGCTCCGGCCCGCCCCTGGCCGAGGACTCCGCGGCCACGGCCCGCGAGCCCGGCCGGGCGGACGCCGCGTCCCCGGCACCGAGCGGGCCGCTCGGCACCGAACCCGGGAGCGGTACGCCGTCCCACGGCGACCGCGGCGACGGCCCCGGTCCCTCGCCCTCCGAGCGCCCCTCGGACGCGCCGGACCTGCCGGATGCCAAGCCCAGCCACCGGGGCGGCGGCCCGGAGACGGCTCGGCTGGCCCGCTCCTGGTGCCGCAAGTACAAGGCCGGCACGGTCGACAAGCAGGCGCTGCGGTGGCTGGAGGACGTCGCCGGCGGCGCCAAGGGTGTGAACCGCTACTGCGGAAAGGTGCTGGCGGACGAGCCCGAGCAGGGCTCCGACGGCGGGGAGGCCCCGAAGACGCCGCCGGTCAGGAAGAACGTGCCGACGCGCTCGTCGCTGGACATCGGCCTCGGCGAGGGGCAGGGCGAAGGACAGGGCTCGGGCCAGGGGCTCGTGCGCTGAGGCGGCGCCCGCCGGGCGCCGCCGTCGTTCGCACCCGCCCGGCTCAGGCGCCGGGCGCCGCCGCCGTTCGCGCCCGCCCGCCCCGGGTCAGCCCGCGCTGCTCAGCGTGAGCTTGGCGGCGAAGCCGAGGAAGAGCGCGCCCGCCGCCGTCGTCGCGCCCGCCGACAGCCGCTTGCGGCGGCGGAACTGCGCCGCCAGCCGCGTACCGCCGAAGATCAGCGCCGTGAGGTAGAGGAAGCTGCACAGCGTGGCCAGCGCGCCGAGCACGACGAACGAGAGCGCGGGGTGGGCGTACCCCGGGTCGACGAACTGCACGAAGAAGGAGATGAAGAACAGGATCGCCTTCGGATTGAGCAGGCTGATCACCAGCGCCCGGCGGTAGGGGCGCTCGTCCGGCGGGCCCGCGGTCGCCGCATCCGCGCCCCCCGCCCCGCCGTCCCCGAGGGGCTGATCGGCGCTCCGGGCCGCTCGCGCCCGCCACATGCCCCACGCCGCCCTCAGCATGCCGATCGCCAGCCAGGTGAGATAGCCCGCGCCGGCGTACTTCACCACGGCGAAGAGCAGCGGGGTCGCCTTGAGCAGCGAGGCGACCCCCGCGGCGGAGAGCACCATCAGCACGGCGTCGCCGCAGAACACCCCGGCCGCCGCCCGGTAGCCGGCCCGGACGCCGCGGCGCGCCGCCACGGAGAGGACATAGAGCGAGTTCGGCCCCGGCAGCAGAATGATCAATATCAGCCCGGCCAGATACGTCGGAAGATCGGTTACGCCCAGCATGGGGCGGAGTCTGACATACGGCGCCGGGCGCGCGCCGGGTGTTCCGTATCGCGGATTCCCGCCGGTTCCCGCCCGCCGGCGCATTGGTTTTCCCGGGGGTGTGACACTTTCGCGGCCCGTGGCGCTGTACGTAATGCCGACTGGTCATCGGCCGCGCGAAGCCGGGTTCCCCCCGTACCTGCGGCTTCGCGCACCGGCGCGGGCGGGGCTCGTTCCCCCGGCCCTGCCCGCGCCCCTCACCCTTCGCGCCGCCCGCCGCGCCCCGGCGCCCGCGCCGGTAACCCTCGCGCCGCGCCCCCGCGCCCGGCGCTCACCGGTAGATCACCACCTTGTCCCCGGTGCGGACCTGCTCGAACAGCGCCGCGATCTTCCTCTTGTCGCGGACGTTGACACAGCCGTGCGACGCGCCGCCGTAGCCCCGCGCCGCGAAGTCCGCGGAGTAGTGGACGGCCTGGCCACCGCTGAAGAACATCGCGTACGGCATGGCGGTGTCGTAGAGCGTGGACACATGGTTCCGGCTCTTGAAGTAGACGGTGAAGGTGCCCTCGCGGGTCGGGGTGTACTGGGAGCCGAAGCGGACGTCCATCGCCGAGACCACCCTGCCGTCGATCATCCAGGCGAGGGTGCGGCTGCTCTTGCTGACGCACAGCACCCTGCCGGTCAGACAGCGCCGGTCCGGCGGGTCCGCCGGGCGGCCGGTGGGCGGGCGCAGCGCGTCGCGCGACGGCTGGCGGGTGAGCGCGCGCAGCCGCGCCCAGGTGGCGGCGTCGGCCGTGCCGGAGGGCGGGAGCGCCTGCCGGCTCTGGAAGGACGCCACGGCGGCGGTCGTACGGGGGCCGTAGAAGCCGGTGGGCCGGTGGCCGAAGAACCCCAGCTGCGCCAGCCGGGCCTGGAGTTCGCGGACCGGCCCGCCGCGCCCGCCGGGCGAGAGACCGGGTACGGCGGCCGGCGCCGGCGGTGGCGTGTGCGGTGCGGCGGCGTCCGGTGCGGGGGGCGCGGGCGGTACGGGGGCC
>NZ_JBPQTV010000375.1:0-5718 GCF_051386515.1 Streptomyces sp. URMC 123
CAGCTCATCCACCAGGTCCGCCGGTCGATCGCCGACACCGCCCACCCGCCACCGCGCCGTCGCCATCGTCCAGGCCCCGGCCGAGGCCGTCCGCCGCCGCACCTGGGCCCTGGCCGGCCGCGTCCGGCCCATCGACGCCGACACCTGCACGGTCGACTGTTCCGGCGACTACCTCCCCGGCATCGCCCAGACCCTCGCCGCCCTCGACGCGGACTACACCCTCAGCGCGGACCCCGAGGTGCTCCGACACCTCCGTGCGGCTGCCGACCGCATGGTGCGCGCCACGGCGTGAGAGCGAGGGCCGCCGGGCGGGCCCATGGGCCGGCGCGGAGAGCCGAGGCCCGTGACCCGGTCCTCCGGGCGGCTGCCCTCATCCCACGGCGTCCAGCCGGCGGCCATCCGCACCGGCGGCCCCTGACGGCCTTTCCCGGCCGGCCGCGTCCAGGAGCAGTCGCGCGGCCACCGCCGCCCCGTCGGTGCGGATCGCGCCGGCCACGGCCCGCGCTCGTACGCCGGTCTCGGGCGCCAGCGCCGTGGCGAGCGCGGCGGAGAGGGAGTCCACGGTCGGCGTCCGGCCGTGGTGAGCCGAGCCGATGCCCAACTGGGCCACGCGATCCGCCCAGTACGGCTGGTCCGCGATCCGGGGGACCACCACCTGCGGCGCCCCGGCCCGGGCCGCCGCCGTCGTGGTGCCCGCGCCGCCGTGGTGCACGACGGCGGCCACCCGGCGGAACAGCGCCTGCTGGTTGACCTCGCCGACGACGAAGCAGTCGTCGCCGTCGTCGATCGGGGCCAGGTCGGCCCAGCCCCGGGCGAGGAGTACGCGGCGGCCCCGCGCCCGGCTCGCCTCGACGGCCACCCGGGCGATGTCCTGCGGGGCGTACGCGGCCATGCTGCCGAAGCCCACGTACACCGGTGGCGCGCCCGCGTCCAGGAACGCCTCCAGAGCGTCCGGGAGCGGCCGGTCGTCGGGCAGCAGCCACGCCCCGGTCTGCACGAGGTCGAGGTCCGTCATGCCCTCCGACGGGCACAGCGTCGCATCGGCCGCCAGCCAGGGCCGGTCGGTGAAGACGTGGTCGCGGACGTTGTCCACCGGCGGCAGGTCGATCGCCGCCCGGTGCCTGTTGAGCGCCTCGCCGTACAGCGCGTTCACCCGCTGGGCGTCCTGCCGCCACAGCACCCGGTGGTCGGTCTCGTCCGGCGGTGACTGCGTGCCCGGCCGCGCCCCCGGGCGGAAGTGCCGGGAGGGCAGCCCGAAGATGTGGAAACACGCGTACACGTAGGGGATGCCGAGTTTCTCGGCCACGTCCCGGGCGCCGGCCGGCATCAGGCCGGTGGCCAGCAGCGCGTCGGCTCCCTCCGCCTCCGCGGCGAGCGTCTCGAACCGCGCGGCGACCAGCTCCGGAGCGAGCCGGAACGCGTCGTCCGCCGTCGGTGGCTTCGGGCCCGCGACCACCGAGCGCACGCTCGGGCCGAGCGGCACCAGCGGCACGCCGACACGTTCCAGCAGCGCCACGAACTCCTCGTCCGGTGGCGCGCACACGCGCACCTGCGCACCGAGTTCCCGCAACCGCAGCGCGAGCGCCGCCACCGGTTCGACGTCCCCGCGCGACCCACACGTCGACAACACCACACGCATGTCGCACACCCCCCAATTTCCGCTGCTTCCGGTATCGGCGGACCATGCTGGGGCACGACGGGGGTCTTGCCGCAAGCCCCCTGGTGCGCTATAGGTTGAGAGTGGCAAGGAGCGGGGCTCCTTGCCTTTGTCTTTGGGGCATAAGGTGATCGCCCTCGCCTCGACGGTGGCCTACGGGAGCCACAGGCGGGGGCCGTGGTGGCGGAGGCGGCGGAGAAAGCCGAGGATGCCGGCGTCGCCGTAGCCCCATGAAGCGTCGCGGTGTGCGGTGCCACGCGGGAAGTGGCGGTGGGGGCCGGCGTCCTGGTGGGGTGTTCGGGCCCGGAGGATTGCCGTAAGACGGCGGGCCTCGTGGTTCCACTGGGTGTCGCCGGTGGCGTGGGCCAGGTCGAGGAGGAAGTCTCCGAGTCCGGCCAGTCCGCAGCACTGGTGTGTGGCGACCGTGCGTGGGGCCAGCCGGAGGGCGGCTTCGCCGGCTCGTGCCGCCAGTCGGGTGCAGTCGGGGCGGTTCAGTACGCGTGCGGCGTGGAGCAGGGCGGTGCCCATGCCCGCGAGGCCCTGGCACCAGGAGACGGCCAGTGGGCGCGGTGTCGGGCGGGCGGTGTCGGCGATCGACCGGCGGACCTGGTGGATGAGCTGGGAGCACCAGTGTTCCAGTGCGTCCTCGGTTCGCGGGTTCGGGCCGCGCAGAGTGCGGTGGGCGAGGAGGAAGGTGAGGAAGCCCGCGGTTCCGTGCGCGTGCCCGTGGTGGAGACTGGCTCCGGTACCGGGGCTGTCGGGGTCCGCGGTGTCCGCGGTGCGTTCGCACTGGCCGTGGATGAGGCGGTGAGCGCAGTGGTCAGCGACGTCCACGTGGCGGCTGTCCTTGGTCAGAGCGGCCAGCATGAGATGGCCGGTGCCGATGCCGGCCAGGCCGTGGGTGTAGTCGTCGCGTAGCTCCGTGCCGGGCGGGAGACGGCCCGGGTCGGGTGGGGCGAGACGGGTGACCGCCTCCATCAGGGGTGATATGTCCTGAAGTTGTTGGTCTGTGCGGGCCGCGAGGTTCGCGAGCAGGACGGCGGTGCCGGTGGCGCCGAACACGAGCCCTGGTGGCGGCTGGTCGATGGGCAGGTCGGCGCGGGCAGCGTGCCGGGCCAGACGGTGCGCGGCGCGCCGGGAGGCGGCGTCAGGGTGCTGGAGCAGTTCCGTCGCCACTCCCGCGATTCCCGTGAAGGCGCTGGTGGGCAGGGGGGTTTCCTGGTCCAGGGCCTGGTCGGCGTACGTGTGCAGCCGGTGAAGGAGCCGAGCGATGCGCTGGTCGAGTTCGCTGTCGGTGTACGGCGTCGGCCTGGCCGGTGACGCTGGTGCGGCACGTGGCTTGGGCAAGGCGCCATGACGGCTGCCGCGCAGGGTGGCGGCGGCTTCCGCGCGGCGGGCCGGGTCGTCGCTCAGCAGTGGGGGAATCACGGCGAGAGCGCCGCGGGCGGTTCCGTCGGCCACGGCAGGGTGAGCGGCGGCCAGCATCTGCACCGTGCGTGCGGTGCACGGGCGCCGTCCGTCCGCGGTGACGGCGGGTTCCAGGCCGGTGGCGGCGTGGAAGAGGGTCGCGCCCAGTGCGTAGTAGTCGTCCTCGATCCGCGCCGGCGGGTTCTCGTGCTGGTCGGGCGGGGCGTATCCGGGGCTGTGCCCGGGAAACTGCAGTCCGTCGTGGGCGGCGATGCCGAAGTCGATCAGTCGGAGGTTTCCGCCGTGGGTGACGATCACGTTGTTCGGGGTCAGGTCGCGGGCGATCACGTCGCAGGCGTGGACACGGTCGAGCAGGGCCAGCAGTTCGGTGGCCAGTCGCATCAGTGAGCGGCCGTCGGCGCGGGGCACCGGCGCGGGGCGAATGTCGCACGCGTCGAGATACACCCCATGGGCGGTCACATCGTCCCGCAGGGAATCCTCACCGACGTCGGTGAGGACCACGTATTCGTCGTCACCATGGCGGAAGTGGTCCACGAACCGTGGCACTCCGTCGATGTCCGCGAGCACCGAGAGGATGCGGCGTTCGTTGCGCAGAAGGGCGCGGACATCGAAACCGTCCGGCCGCTCTCCGACCCACGCGTAGCCTTCTTTGACGATCACCGCGCGTGCGTCCGCGGTGTCGATGGCTCGGTAGACGTTACCGCGGGCAGTGCGCTGCACCCCGCGCAACAGCCGGTAACGGCCTCCCAGCAGAAGGTCCTTGCCTGCTGCTGTGCCGTCATCCGTTGCGCCCGCGCCGTCGAGAAGGGGCGCGAAGGGGTCGAGGGCCCACGGCGGACACGCATAGTTGGGCCCCGCCAGGCCCGGGAATTCGGCACCGTCGGGCCCGCGCATCACCAGCTCGGGCTCACCGTCTTCCCCGATGCGGTAGCGCGCGGCGAACGGCCCGTACCGGTAGTACACGGGAGAGCCGGGACGCACGCACCGGTCACTGCGCACGACGGGCGCCGCCATACCCTCCAGCACCCGCGCCAGTTCCTCGGCCAGCCCGGTGACCGCATGAGGAAACTGGTCCGGATAGACGGTGACGGCCTTTCCCACGGCTCCCGGATTCGGGTTCGCGGCGGAATTCCTCTCGGCGAGGGCAGCGGCGTCGGGAACGGTCTTGAAATCGCAGGGTCCCGCCAGCAGCACGGGAAGTGCCCGTCGCAAAGTCTCCGCCAGTGTGCCGGGTCTGGCGGAAAGATGCAGTTTCCATCCGTGCGCCGGCCTGACCGCCTCGGGGCGTTCGACATACAGCCAGTGCCGCGCGGGGCGCACGACACGGCCTGCCGAAGCGGCCTCGCGCCGCACTAGTGCCGAGACGGCGTCATCGCCTGGGGCGGGAGAGCGGGAAGGAATAGTCAACGAGCCTCCGCCGATCAGGAAGCGGGCACGAATTGCGTACGAATTCCCAGCCCGGTTTCGCCTGTGCCGATGACACGGAAGGCCGAGGTGGATCACACAGCGTAGGTGCCCCCGGTGCACACGGTGTTCGCGCAACAGACGATGGTGATGATGTTGCACGTGGAGTAGCTGTCGGCCTGTCCGTGCACGAGGGCGTCGTCGAACTCGATCCCCGCCGTCATACCCTGCACATCCATCCGGCCGGCATCCCGCGGAACCAATTCTTCGAGCGTCATGACAACCTCCTCTTCGATGTCCGGGCGCGCCCTGGCGGGTACGCCGGAAAGACAGCCACGGGACTCTTCACCAGGTTTCTTCCGCAATCCGCTTGGCATACGCCCGACTTCACACGAACGTGCAAGCGCACGCCGGAGCGCCGGGCGTCTCTCGGACGCCTGACGGAGTCCGGGAGGTCGCGCAGCTTATCCGCTGGGAGGTCCGCGACGACATCCACGAAGCGTTCCTCACCCTGGGATGCGCACTCATCAGCTGGCGACGTCTATCAACGGTTCAGCGCCGCCATTCATAGGCACCCGGCGAGGTCTCAAGGACCTCGCTCGGCCACTCCTTCAGCACTCGCCCGAGCAGCCTCCGCTGCTCGTCGATCCAACCTTCTTCAAGGTTCATGGGAAGGACACGGAGACGCACGAACTGCTCGGGTCCTCGACGGGGACGGCGGGGGTGTCATGCTCTTCGTTGCACGGCTGGATTCTGATCACAGGGCTGTGGTCGTTGTCTCTCCAGCAGATGTCCTGCCCCGCATCAAGGAGATCCAGAGCCCGGGACCAGTCCTCCAGGTCGGGAGGGAACAGAGACATGGCCAGGCGACCACTGACGAAGCTGCTCGTGATCAGGGCCTCTGCGTCGAGCTGGTCGTGAAGATGCGGCACTCCCGGCGACCGACGCCCCAGCACGCGCACCCGGAAGCCGTTGTCACCATCCGAGAGGTTGATCAGGTCCACCGTGTATCCCTCTGCTCTGCTCGCGGGCAGGTTGGCGCCCGAGATGCCGACGGACAGAAGCGGGCCGGTCCGCTCGGTGACCAGGAGCACTTCGCCGGCGAGTCCTGCCACCGATGGTCTCACTCCCCCACCGCGGGCGCGCCGCCGCACGGGCCGGAGGGGACGTGGCGGGGTGCCCCCGCAGCGCGGCGCACATGCTCCCAGGGGGAGCCGAAGAAACAACCC
>NZ_JBPQTV010000376.1:0-5668 GCF_051386515.1 Streptomyces sp. URMC 123
CGCCGCACCACCATCACGACCACCGCCGTACGACGCGCCCCCGGCCCGCCTGGCACCGTACTGCGCGGCGTCGGCCGGGCGGCTGGCGAAAGCGTCCGCGGCAAGGTCCAGCGGATCGCCCGGCGCCGCACCACCATCACGGCCACCGCCGTACGGCATGTCACCGGCACGCTTCACGCCGTACTGCACGGCGTCAGCGGGACGACCGCCCTCGGCAGGACTGCCGTTGAAGGCGTCCGCGGCAAAATCCAGAGGATCACCCGGCGCCGCCGCACCACCGTCACGCTGATCGCCGTACGACGCGCCCCCGGGCCGCCCCGCACCGTACTGCGCGAGGCCTGCGGAGTCGTGACCGTACTGCGGCCGGTCCGCCGGGGGCGCGCTCGACCGGGAGGCGTTCGACGGGGGCGGGGGCGGGCGGTCGAACTCCTCGTCGGGCAGGAGCAGGGGCGCGTCCGCGCCCGAGGTCTCCGTCCGTACGGTCGGCACGCCGTCCTCGCCCTCGAACATGTCCGACGCTTGCCCGGCGCCCGGGTCCTGGGCACGGCGGCCCTCGTTGGCGAGGGCCAGCGCCTGGTCGACCTCGCGCTCGATGTCGCGCTCCGGTGCGCCGTGCGCCGTCCCCGCCCCGCGAGCGGCCCCGGGAGCGCCGTCAGGGGCCTCCGGGCGGGCCGCGGGGGGCTCGTCGTAGGGGGCGGTCCCTGCCGCCCGGTCGCCGGGTGTCATCCCGCGGCCGTTCCCGGGCCGGTGCCGCCCGTCTCGGCGTCCTCGGCCTCCGCGGCCCAGCGCGCCGCCAGCGCGGCGGCCTTGCGGACGGCGGCGTCGATGTCCTCCAGGTCGCCGCCGGCGCGGCCGGCCGCGTAGCCGACGAGGAAGGTGGTGAGCGGGGCGGCGGGGCGCGTCACGCCGTGCGCGGCGTCGCGGGCGAGGTCGAGGAGCGCGGCGGCGTCGACGTCCACGTCGATGGCCAGTTCCGCCTTGACTGCGGCAATCCATTCGTCCAGCACACGCCCATGCTCCCTGATTCGCGCGCGGGCCGCGGCGAGGTCCTCCCAGGTGTCGCAGTCGAAGGAGGCCAGGGCGTCGGTGAGGGCGCCGAGGCGCAGCTCGGGGAGGAGCAGGCGCAGCGGGAGGTGGGCGAGGCGGCCGTGCTCGGCGGCGAGCAGGGCGACTTCGCGGCGCAGTGGCTCGGTGCGGTAGACGGCGACGAGGGGCTGGGGGCGGCCGTCGGGGTCGTGCAGCAGGACGCCGTCGAGGCCGTCGTCCCCACCCGGCCCGTCCCCGTCGGCGGCGGGACCGGTGAGGGCGCCGAGCAGCGCGCCGAGAGTCTCGGCGGTGACGAACGGCAGGTCCGCGGAGAGCACGGCGACCAGGGGCGCGTCGACGTGGCGCAGCCCCGCGCCGAGGGCGGCGAGCGGCCCGCCGCCGGGCGGGTCCTCGCGGGCCCACCGTACGGGGCGGGCGGTGGGCATGCGGGGGCCGACGACCACCGTCTCGGCCGCGTCGGCACAGGCCGCCAGGACCCGGTCGAGCAGCGGCCGCCCGCCCACGGAGAGGGCGGGCTTGTCGGCCCCGCCGAGCCGCCGGGCCGCGCCCCCGGCGAGCACCACGGCCGCGTACTGCTGTCCTCGAGCGCTCATCCCCCGAGTATCGACGACCGCCCTCGCGCCGTGCGAAGGCCCTGTCGGCCCGGGTCGTACGGCCCGAGGGGCATACGGCCCCGAGGAGGGGCATACGACCCGGGGCGCCGCACGGCAGAACTGCGGGGCGGCGGCCGGCGGGCCGGTCACGGCCGCCGACCGCCGGCCGCTCGGGACGGTCACGGCCGACCCGCTCCGGCCACCGCCGGCGTGCCGACCCGCCTCAGACGTCCCGCAGCAGCAGAACGGGCCGTTCCACGCAGTCGGCCACATAGCGCAGGAAGCCGCCGGCCGTTCCGCCGTCGCAGACGCGGTGGTCGAAGGTGAGCGACAGCTGGACGACCTGGCGCACCGCCAACTGCCCCTCGTGGAACCAGGGTTTCGGGACGATCCGGCCGACGCCGAGCATGGCCGCCTCCGGGTGGTTGATGATCGGCGTGGAGCCGTCCACGCCGAAGACGCCGTAGTTGTTCAGGGTGAAGGTGCCTCCCGTGAGCTCGGCGGGGGTGAGTGTGCCGGCGCGCGCGGCTTCGGTGAGGCGTGCGATCTCCTCGCTGAGCGAGACCGCGTCGCGGGTGTGCGCGTCCCGGACGACCGGGACGACGAGGCCGCGCTCGGTCTGGGCCGCGAACCCGAGGTGCACGGCGGGCAGCCGGATGATCTCCCGCGCCGCGGTGTCCACGGTGGAGTTCAGCTCGGGGTGGCGGGCGAGGGCGGCCGCGCAGATTCTGGCGAGCAGCGCGAGCAGCGACACCCTGGGGCCGCCGGCGGCGTTCATGGCGGCCCGCGCGGCCAGCAGTTCTGTGGCGTCGGCGTCGACCCAGCAGGTGGCCTCCGGGATCTCCCGGCGGCTGCGGGACAGCTTCTCGGCGACGGCTCCGCGCACTCCGCGCAGCGGGACGCGCTCCTCGCCCGCGGTCGCCGCGGCGGCACCGAGGGCGGGGGCGGCGGGCTCGGCAGGGGGCGCGGGCGCGGCGTACGGCGCCTGCTCCGCCGGCCCGGTGACCTCCCGTATCGCCACGGCGGCCCGCTCGACGTCCGCGCGCAGGATCAGCCCGTCGGGGCCGGAGCCGGGGACGTGCCGCAGATTTACTCCGTACTGGCGCGCGAGCCGCCGTACCAGCGGCGAGATGACCGGGACGGGGCCCCCGGCCGATGCGCCGTCGTCCGTACGGCCGGAGCCGGCCGGTCCGCCGGAAGCGGCCGGGCCGGAGGGGGCGCCCGGCCGGGGGGCGAAGGCCAGGGGCATCGGTCCCCGCGCCCCCGCTGCCGAGGGGTCCGCCGGGTCGCCGGGGGTGGCGACCGGCGCGTCACCGGCCGCAGCCGGGCCCGAGGCCGGGGCCGGAGCCGTTCGGGCCGCCCCCGGCCGGGGCCCGAGGCCCTCGGAGAGCCGGACGCGCCGACGGCGCGCCACGGGCGCCCCGGTGCCGTAGCCGACCAGCACATTGCCGGAGGCGTTCGTCTCCTCGTCGCCCTGACCCCCGCCCTCGGCCACCGGCGCGGGACCGTCGGCCGAGGTCCCGCCCGGCTCCGGAGCCGAGCCCGTACGGGCAGTCGCGTCCGATACGTCGGTGGAGCGGTCCGCGCCGACCGCCACGGTCAACAGCGCCGCGCCGACGGGGACTTCCGCGCCCTCCTCGCCGTACCGCGCGGTGACCACGCCCCCGTAGGGGCACGGCACCTCGACCATCGCCTTCGCCGTCTCCACCTCGACCACCGGCTGGTCCACGGCGACGACGTCGCCGACCTCCACCAGCCAGCGCACGATCTCCGCCTCGGTGAGGCCCTCGCCCAGGTCGGGCAGCGCGAACTCACGGACCTCGGCCATCAGCGCGCCACCTCCCCGGCGAGGCCACCGGGCGCCGTGCGGGCCGCCGCGTCGGGCGTCCAGCCGGACTCCCACTGGAGCCGGGCGACCGCGTCGAGAACCCGGTCCACGCCGGGCAGATGGTGCTTCTCCAGCATCGGCGGCGGATAGGGGATGTCGAACCCGGCGACCCTGAGCACCGGCGCCTCCAGGTGGTGGAAGCACCGCTCGGTGATCCGCGCGGCGATCTCGCCACCCGGCCCGCCGAAGCCCGGCGACTCGTGGACCACGACCGCCCGCCCGGTGCGGCGGACCGAGGAGCAGACGGTGTCGTCGTCGAAGGGCACCAGCGTGCGCAGGTCGATCACTTCGAGGTCCCAGCCCTCGGCCTCGGCCGCGCGGGCGGCTTCGAGACAGACCGGCACCGAGGGCCCGTACGTGATCAGCGTGGCGCCGCGGCCGGCGCGCCGCACCACCGCGCGACCCGGCGGAGGCACCGGCTCCGGGTTCTCGGCCGACCAGTCGGCCTTCGACCAGTACAGCCGCTTCGGCTCCAGGAAGACCACCGGGTCGTCGGAGGCGATGGCGGCCCGCAGCAGCCCGTACGCGTCGGCGACGGTGGCCGGGGTGACGACATGGAGGCCGGGGGTCGCCATGTAGTACGCCTCGGAGGAGTCGCTGTGGTGCTCGACGCCGCCGATCCCGCCGCCGTAGGGCACCCGCACGGTGATCGGCAGCGGCATGGCCCCGCGCGTGCGGTTGCGCATCCGCGACACATGGCTGATGAGCTGTTCGAACGCGGGGTAGGCGAAGGCGTCGAACTGCATCTCCACCACGGGCCGCAGCCCGTACATCGCCATGCCCACGGCCGTGCCGAGGATGCCCGCCTCGGCCAGCGGGGTGTCCGTACAGCGGTCGTCGCCGAACTCCCGGGCGAGGCCGTCGGTGACGCGGAACACCCCGCCGAGCGTTCCGACGTCCTCGCCGAGGACGTGGACGGTCGGGTCCTCGGCCATGGCGTCGCGCAGGGCCCGGCCCAGCGCCTGGGCCATGGTGGCGGGCTTGCGCCGCTCCGCCGTCGTCGGGCTCGCGCCCACTGCCGCGGTGGTCACTGCCGCTCCTCCCCCTCGGCGCCGGCCTCGGCCGCCTCCAGCTCGGCCCGCAACAGGGCCGCCTGTTCGGTCAGTTGTGCCGTGCGCTCGGCGTACACGTGCTCGAAGAGATCCATGGGATCGAGGACCGGCTCCCGGTTCATGCGGTCCCGCAGGTCGGCGGCCATCGCCTCGGCCGCGTCCCGGGCTGCCGCGGCGGTGTCGTCGTCGAGCAGGCCCGCCTCCCGCATCTCGCGCTCCAGGAGGTCGATCGGATCGTGCGCCCGCCACTGCTCGACCTCGGCGTCCGAGCGGTAGCGCGTGGCGTCGTCGGCGTTGGTGTGCGCCTCGGCGCGGTAGGTCACCGCCTCGATCAGGGTCGGGCCGCCCCCCGCGCGGGCCCGCGCCACCGCCTCGCCGAGCACCTCGTGCACGGCCAGGGCGTCATTGCCGTCCACCAGCCGGCCCGGCATGCCGTACCCCACCGCCTTGTGGGCGAGCGAGGGCGCGGCCGTCTGCTTGGCGAGCGGCACGGAGATCGCGAAGCCGTTGTTCTGGATCAGGAAGACCACGGGCGCGCGCCAGACGGCCGCGAAGTTGAGCGCCTCGTGGAAGTCGCCCTCGCTGGTGCCGCCGTCGCCGACCAGGGCGAGCGCGACCACCTCGTCCCCGCGCAGCCGCGCGGCGTGCGCCAGCCCTACGGCGTGGGGCAGTTGGGTGGCCAGGGGCGTGCACAGGGGGGCGATCCGGTGCTCGCGCGGGTCGTACCCGGTGTGCCAGTCGCCGCGCAGCAGGGTCAGGGCGCGCACCGGGTCGAGGCCGCGGGCCACGGCGGCGAGCGTGTCGCGGTAGCTGGGGAAGAGCCAGTCCCGCTCGCTCAGCACCACGCCCGCGGCGACCTGACAGGCCTCCTGTCCGGCGCTGGAGGGGTAGACCGCGAGCCTGCCCTGCCGGGTGAGGGCGGTGGCCTGGGTGTTGTACCTCCGGCCGAGGACCAGCAGCTCGTGGAGGCGCCGCAGCAGCGCGGGGTCGGCGGCTCGGGCGGCCGGGGTGCCGAGCACGCGGTACGGCTCGGCGTCCGGCAGCAGCGGCGCCGGGTCCACGCGGGGGCGCCAGGCCGGGGGCGGGGC
>NZ_JBPQTV010000377.1:0-5666 GCF_051386515.1 Streptomyces sp. URMC 123
ACCACGTACGGCCGCGCACACGGCCCAGCTGCCCGCCCCCGCCGCACGCACCGCGCCGACCCGCACCACCGTCCGGTCCGGCGACATCCGCGTACCTCCCGCCGTACCGGCCGCCCGCACGCCCGCGGCCTCCCGTTCGCGCCGGTGGCGGCCCCCCGGCCCGCTCGACCTCGGTCTCGTCGTCGGCCCGCTGCGCCGGGGCCCCGGCGACCCCGCCTTCCGCGTCGCCCCCGACGGCTCCGTCTGGCGGGCCTCCCGCACGCCCGCCGGGCCCGGAACGCTCCGGCTCGCCCTGCGCCCCGCCGAGGCCCACGTCGAGGCCGACGCCTGGGGGCCGGGCGCCGACTGGCTGCTCGACCGCCTCCCCGCGCTGCTCGGCGCGGACGACGACCCCACCGAGTTCGTCCCACGCCACCGGCTCGTCCACGAGAGCCACCGCCGTCGCCCGGGACTGCGCCTGCTGCGCACCGGCCTGGTGCTGGAATCGCTGATTCCGTCGATCCTGGAGCAGAAGGTCACCAGCGACGAGGCGTACCGCGCCTGGCGGCTGTTGCTCCAGCGGCACGGCGAGCCCGCGCCGGGCCCGGCCCCCGGCCCCGCGTCGGACCCGGCCTGCCCGGCCGACCGCATGCGGGTCATGCCGGAGGCCGCGGCCTGGGCGATGCTGCCGTCCTGGGAGTGGCACCGCGCGGGCGTCGACGGCAAGCGGTCGGCCACCGTCGTACGGGCCGCCCGGGCCGCCCGGCGGCTGGAGGAGGCGGCCGGCATGGAGCTGGCCGCCGCGAGCGCCCGCCTCCAGGCGGTACCCGGCATCGGCCCCTGGACCGCCGCCGAGACCCTGCAGCGCAGCAACGGCGCCGCCGACGCGGTGACGGTCGGCGATCTGCACGTCCCGCGGATCGTCGGCTACGCGCTCACCGGCGAGCGCGGGACGGACGACGCTCGCATGCTGGAACTCCTCGCGCCCTACGCCGAACAGGGCGGGGGCCAACGCCACCGGGCGTGCCGCCTGATCCTGCTCACCGGCCGCAGGCCACCGCGGCGCGCGCCCCGCTTCTCGGTGAACGACATCCGCGGCCTGTAGCCCGCGACCACGGGCCCGCGCGGGAGGCGTACGACCGGCGCACGGGCGCACAGGGCACAGACACACGGGCACACAGGCACCCAGGCGCACAGGCACACGGGCGCGCGCGCCGGCGCGGGGGAGCGCCGATGGCGCGGGCCTGGAGCGTCCCTCAGCGCACCGTGAGGAACGCGTCCGCGTCCCGCCCGACCCGCGGCGCCGGCACCGTCGCCGGCCGCCCGATCGCGACCGCCCCCATCGGGTCCCAGTGCGCCGACAGCTCCAGTACCTCGCGCACCACATCGCGGCAGAACATCGTGGACGACACCCAGGCCGAACCGAGCTGCTCCCCGGCGAGCGCCACCAGGAAGTTCTGCACCCCGGCGCCGGCCGCGACCACGAACATCTCCCGCTCCGCGCGCGCCCGCCGCTCGTCGGGGTAGTCGTGCGAGCCGTCCATCACCAGGCACGGCACCGCCAGATACGGCGCCCGGCGCAGCACGTCCCCCCGGGCCACCCGGCGCGCCACCCGCGCCTCGTCGAGGCCGTCGCGCCGCAGATCCGCGATCCACGCGTCCCGCATCGCGTCCAGCAGCCGCAGCCGGGACTCCGCGGACTCCAGCAGGACGAACCGCCACGGCGTGGTGTGGTGCGGCGCCGGCGCGGTCACCGCGGCCGCCACCGCGCGCCGTACGGCGGCCCCGTCCACCGGGTCGTCGGTGAACTCGCGGACCGTGCGCCGCAGCGTCACCGCCTCCCGCACGGCCTCCGAGGTGCCGAGCCGGAACATGTCATGCGCGGGATCGCGCACCAGCGCCCGCGCTCCCGTGTCCGCGTCGGCATCGGCGTCGACATCCGTGTCGGCATCCGCGTCCGTGTCCGCGTCGGCGGTGGCGTGATGCACGGAGTCATGACCGGCGCCGGCCCCGCTCGGCTCCCGCACCAGATGCGGGAGCCCCCGCACCACGGCCACCGGCAGCCCGTCGGCCTTGCCCTTCACCAGGTCGCCGGCGGCCGCCAGCTCATCGGCGGTGGCGACGACGGTGGCGTGGAGCGGATTGCCGTACGCGTCCGTCCCGCCGCGCAGATCGTCGAGCACCCGTACGCCGGCCGCGCCGATCGCGACGTCGGTGAGGCCGCTGCGCCAGGGCCGCCCGAAGGTGTCGGTGATCAGCACGCCGATGTCCACGCCCAGCAGATCCCGCAGACCGTCCCGGATCGCCCGCGCCGACGCGTCGGGGTCCACGGGCAGCAACAGAACGGTGCCCGCCGGAGTGTTGGACGCGTCGACCCCGGCGGCCGCCATCACGAACCCGTGCCGGCTCTCGACGATGCGCAGCCCTCCGCGCCGGGCCACGACCCGTACGGTCTCCTCGTCGATCGCCGCCTCGCGGTCGGTCGCCTCCACGATCCGGCCCTCGGCCTTACTGACGATCTTCGAGGTGACGATCAGTACGTCGCCGTGCGCCAGCCCCGGCAGCCCCCGGGCGGTCGCCGCGTCGGCGATCAGCTTGGCGAGGTCGTCGCCGGGCCGGACCTCGGGCACACCGGGCAGGGCCCAGACGGTGAAGCTCGGAACCTCGGCCGCCGAGCCGCGCACGCCCGCCCCTCCCCAGCCGCTCACGGCCGCACCGCCGGTACCGCTGGCACCGCCAAAAGCGCCGCTCACGGCCGCACCTCCTCGGCCAGCGCCAGCGCCTCGCGCGCCATCGCGGCGGTGGCCGCCGTGTCCGTCATCAGCAGGGGCACGGCACGGCAGCGGATGCCGGCCGCCGTCACCCGCTCGACCGCCGCCGCGTCCGTACGGTCGACCAGCCAGCCGTCGAGCAGATCCGAGCCGTAGTGCTCGGCCACGGCCGCCGCGGTGGACTCGACGCCGACCGCCGCCAGCACCTTGTCGGCCATGCCCCGCACCGGGGCGTCACCGATGATGGGGGAGAGGCCCACCACCGGGGCCGCCGTCTCGACGACGGCCTCCCGGATGCCCGGGACGGCCAGGATGGTGCCGACGCTGACCACCGGGTTCGACGGCGGGAAGAGCACCACGTCCGCCGCCGCCAGGGCCTCCAGCACCCCGGGCGCCGGCTTGGCCTGCTCCGCGCCGACCGGCACGACCGCGTGCGCGGGCACGGAGGCCCGCAGCCGCACCCAGTACTCCTGGAAGTGCACGGCCTTGCGGCCACCGTCCTCCGTGTCGATCAGGACGTGGGTCTCCACCCGGTCGTCCGTCATCGGCAGCAGCCGCACCCCTGGGCGCCAGCGCTCGCACAGTGCCTCGGTGACCGCGCTCAGCGGGTAACCGGCGGCGATCATCTGGGTGCGGACGATGTGGGTGGCGAAGTCGCGGTCACCCAGCCCGAACCACTCCGGGCCGACGCCGTACGCCGCCAGTTCCTCCTTCACCGCGAAGGTCTCGTCGGCCCGGCCCCAGCCCTGCTCCTCGTGGATGCCACCGCCCAGGGTGTACATCACCGTGTCCAGGTCGGGACAGACCTTGAGACCGAACAGATGGATGTCGTCACCGGTGTTGCCGATGACCGTGATGTCCGCGTCGGGCGCGGCGGACGTGAGGCCGCGGAGGAAGCGGGCGCCGCCGATGCCGCCGGCCAGAACCACAATGCGCATGCGGACAGTGTGTCAGCCGGTACCCGGCGGGCCGAGGGCGGCCGGGGAGACGGAATCAGCCGATCGTCACCTCCTCCGCGGTGGCGGCGCACCGGGCGCCGTGCATGGGCATCTCGGTCAGCCCGGGGTAGTAGATGTGCAGGCTGACGGCGGGCACCAGCGAGTCGTTGACGACCTCGTGCACATAGCCGGGGGCGAAGACCCGCTGGGCGCCCGGGGCGAGCCGGCGCCGCGCCGGGCCGGCGTGCTCGGTGAGCTCACCTTCGAGGACGGTGAGCACCCCCGAGGAGGGGCCGTGGTCGTGAGAGCCGCTGCCCTGCCCGGGGAGCCAGCTCAGCAGCCAGATCTCGTAGCCGGGGCCGGTGCGCAGCCGGTGGTACCAGCGCGTGGTGGCGTCGTAGCGGACGAGCGGCTCCCACTGGTCGCGCTCGGCGGCGATGGTCCGGGCCAGCCCGGCGAACTGCGCCACCGTGGTCGGGTGGGCCGGGACCGGCGGCAGCAGGTGCGGAATGGCGAGCGGGTCGCCGGCGATCTGGACGTCGCTGTTCATGGGGGATTCCTTGGCGGGATCTCGTTGCCCGCCCGATCCGGCGGGGCCACGCTCACGGGCCGGTCGGGGACACGGCCCACGAGCGCCTGGCTCGGGGGTCGGGCGAAACGGAGGCGATGCGGAAGCGAGTGGAGAGGGGCCGGGCAGCGGCGGACACACCGATCAGCGGCACGGACCCGCGTCGTGGACGCGGGGGCGCGGAAAGGGGTTGTCGCGGTGCTACGGCCCCGCGAGACGGAAGCGGGGGGAGCCGGAGCCGAACGGCTTCAACAGCCTGTGGGCATCAACAGCTCGAACAGCGACAACAGCGACAGTGACAACGGCCGCTCGGCGCGGCACAGCGGCCCGCGGCGTCGCAGATCGTGCGAGCGCGGGTGCCGATGGGGTCCCCCATGCCGAAGGAGGCGGAGGGAGCATGCGTCACTGGCATGCCTTCAAGAAGAGCGGGTACCCCTTCGTCATGTCAACTGGATGCCGGTTTTGGTCGGATTGTTTCACCTGTTTCGGTTACCAGCCCAGAAGAAACGTTTGTGCAGCCGCCCGGCGCCCGGCCGTCGTTGCCGATTCGTGATCCGACTGTGATCCGTTTCGCTTCGGTCGGAACGCCGCAACGGAAGCGGAGGGCCCGGCGTCCTGACTCGTAAAGCCCAGCGGGCCGCTTCTACGCAGAGTTGCTGTCATGGTTTAGGACGATTTCAACACTTACCGCATGGCCTTGGTTCCGCAGAGTGAATAAGGGGCTCAATAGCAGATCTCGGCTTGACTGGTCCGGATCGGCACACTTGTAATTTCACTCGTGTCGTTAAGCCGTCTCAGATAACGGCAGCATCACGGGGACGTAAAGACAGACGAGGGGCGCACATGACCGAGCTGTTCCAACAACTGCTGGTCGAGGAGGCGGACGAGGAGCTCGGGTGGCAGGAGCGCGCGCTGTGCGCCCAGACCGATCCCGAGTCTTTCTTCCCGGAGAAGGGCGGTTCCACGCGCGAGGCCAAAAAAGTGTGCCTGGCGTGCGAAGTGCGGTCCGAATGTCTTGAGTACGCCCTCGCCAACGACGAGCGGTTCGGAATCTGGGGCGGTCTGTCCGAGCGTGAGCGCCGCCGGTTGAAGAAGGCCGCCGTCTGACAATTCGCGCCTTCGGCGCGGAACGATGGGTGCGGCGCGTTCGGCGCGGCCCCATCGGCCCCATCCGCCCAACAGTCTCATCGGCGCGGCACGGCCGGCGGTGTGGCGGTGCCGCACCGCGGACGAGGCCGACGCCGCGGAAGCGACCCGCCGCCGCGGACGCCACGGTGACGCCGCGGCGAACGCCGCCGCGGACCAGGTCGCCCCTCCCCGGCGCCCGTCGACGCGATCGCCCGCCGGCGCGACCGCCCGCCCGCTGACCACCGGTGAGCCCTCGGCCTTACTGACGATCTTCGAGGTGAC